>NZ_BMOF01000020.1 GCF_014646935.1 Calditerricola satsumensis
TAGATTTTCTCGTGAGTGACCGGCTTCACTTCGGTTAGGTTTTTATGTGAGTTGACACGGGCGAAACGCGCGTTTTGGGCGCAACGGACAGCGGGCCTCGGGCCATCCCCGGTGGCAAGGTCGTTTGGTACACTAAGGAGGAGAGCGGAGTGAGGTGACCACCGTGCGCGTGTTTCAGAAGGACGAGCGCCTCGGCATCGAATTGCCGGTCCTTGAAAAGCCGTGGGGCGCCTACACACGGGAAGAGCGCGAGGCCATCCTCAAGGAGTGGGAACGGATCCGGGGCACGATCCCCGACCGCATCAAGGCGCTCGAAGCCGAAATCGAGGCCCTGCAGGCGCGGCTGAACCAGGCCGACCGCGAAGAGGAGATCGACCGCCTGTGGGCGGCGGTGTGCGAGTGCGCCAGCCGCATCAACGACCTGAACAACTGGTACCGCACCCAGCCCGACGTCGAGCCGGACCCGGACATCGCCGCCGAACACCGCGAAAGGGAGAAGTGACGCCGCGGCCGGCTAAACCCAAGCGGGCGCGGCGCCACCCCGTCGGGCATCTTCGCTAGGTCAGCATGTCCTGCCGGGTGAACACCCAAAAGGCGGCAAGAAGCGCGGCCGCCCCCCACACGCCGAGCACGGCGAGGGAAAAGGGCAGCGTCATCCCTTCGATCGGCGGGGCGTTCCCCGCCAGGTAGTCGGTCAACTGCAGGTTAACGACGAAGAGGTATTTGGCCGTCTGCCACGAGGAGACCATCTCCGTCAGGATGACGCCGGCGATGAGGGCGGACAGCATCGTCCCCATGGCCGCCGCCGTGCTGCGCAACAGGACGGACAAGAGGAACGACAACGTGGCGACGATAACCGTGGCGTACCACACCAGCCCCGCCTGCATGAGCAAGTACAGCCCCTGCGGGAGGACGTGAACCCGATCGGTCCGCACGGTCTCGCCGACAATCTGGAAGCCGGTCAGCACGGGCATCGTCCAGCCGCTGTAGCCGAACACCAGACCGGAGATGAGGTACGCCAGCAGCACCGTCGCGGCGATGATCAGCGACACGAAGAGGAGCAGGGCCAGGTATTTGCTCAACAGGATTTTCCATCGTCGCACCGGGCGCGTGAGGAGCAGCTTGATCGTCCCCCCGGTGTGCTCGCCCGACACCATGTCCGCCGCCACGACGACGACAAGAAGCGGAACGAAGAGCGAAGCGGACCGCTCCAGAAAGACGCGGGCAAAGGTGACCCCGCCGGGGGCGAAGGGGTTGATGTCGTGGTCGAGGTAGTACTGCCGCTGCTGGAGGCGGATCTTGAGGAGGCGGCGCCATTCGTCCGTCAGGCGGGCGCTCGTGAGCCGGTTTTGCAGATCGACGATCTCCTGCTGCACGATCGTCCGCCAGTCCTTCGTTCCCAGGCGCTTCTGCTGCTCCACCGTCGTCTTGTACTGGGCATAGGTGAAAACGGGGATCAGCACGGCCAAGATGGCCAGCACGACGTAAAACCGCTTCTTCCGCACCACTTTCAGGATTTCGTTGTACACCAGGGCCAGCATCACGCGATCCCCTCTCCCTCGGTCAGGCGCAGGAACCACTCTTCCAAGGTCGGGACCTTGCGCACGATCCCGTATACGGCCACCTGCGCGGCGGCCAGCTGGCGGTTGGCCTCCGGAATGCGGTCAAAGGGCATGTGACAGACGACGGCCGGTTTCCCGTTCGCCGGCCCTTCGTCCTCGTCCAGCACCCGCACCTGCGGAACGGCGGCCAGCACGCGCCGCGCAACTTCGGCATTGTCGACGTGCCACGCCACGCGCCCCTCGTCTTCGGCCAAGAGCTCGTCCACCCGCCCGATGCGCAGGATCCGCCCGCGGTGGATCAGGGCCACCCGGTCGCACATCAACTGCACTTCGGCCAAGAGGTGGCTCGACACGAAGACCGCCAAGCCTTCGGCCGCCAGCGCTCGAATCAGCTCGCGCATCTCGCGGATGCCCGACGGATCCAGGCCGTTGGTCGGCTCGTCGAGAATGAGCAGCTCCGGACGGGCGAGGAGCGCCTGCGCGATGCCCAAGCGCTGGCGCATGCCCAGGGAGTAGGTCTTTACCTTGTCGTCCAGGCGCCGCTCCAGGCCCACGATGCGGGCCACCTCCTCAATGCGGGCTAGGGGCACACCGCCGATCATGCGCGCAAAGTGAAGCAGGTTCTCCCGCCCCGATAAAAAGGGATAGAGTTCCGGGTTCTCCACAATGCACCCGATGCGGCGCAAAGCTTCCTCCGGCTGCCGGTGCACGTCAAAGCCGGCAATCGTCACCGATCCGCTTGAGGGGCGGATCAAGCCGACCAGCATGCGGATGGTCGTCGTCTTTCCGGCACCGTTTGGCCCGAGGAAGCCGAACACTTCCCCCGGGTACACGTCAAAGGTCACGCCCTCGACCAGCGTGCGCCGGCCAATGCGCTTGGACAGCCCGCGCACGGCCAACACCGGTTCGCGTCGCTGTTTGCCTCCGTTCATGGCTTCCCCTCCGCGCTGGCGGTTTTCGCTCACCGCACCACCTGCCAGATGCGTTCGGCAATGGCGGCATATCCGGCGCCGTTCGGATGGAACCGGTCCGCCGCCAGGTATTCATCCAGGTGAAACTGGAACAGGTCAACGAGCGGCACGACGGCCACATTGGGCATATGGGCCGTTCGCGCGGCCACCTCGGCATTCCACCGCTCGAGGAGCGCCGTGATCGCCTCTCCCTCCGGCCAGGTGGCATACGGGTTGTACAGGCCGACGTAGACGATCGGGGCACGGGGATTGATCGCCCGCAGCTCCGTCACGATGCGCACCACGCGGGCAAGGCTCTCGTCGAAGACGCGCCGGGCATGGGCCAAATCGACGCCCGTCTCCTGGGCGGCCACGCGCAGATCGTTGCCCCCGATGGACAGCGTGATCAGGTCGGCCCGGGCAATCGTCTGGCGGAAGGCGGGTTCCTTTTGCAAACGGCTGAGGAGCTGGTCCGACCGGTAACCGTTGACGGCGAGGTTGTGGACATACACGGGCTTCTTCCGCGCCTCGGCCACCCGCTGCCGCAACCGTCCGAGGTAGCCAAGGCCTTCGGAATCCCCGGCTCCGCGCGTCAGGGAATCGCCCAGTCCCACCAGGCGAATGGCCGTATCGGAACCCGGCTCCACGACCGAAGGCGGGCGAGCGGGTTGGGCCGCCGGCGGGCGAGCGGAAACCACATCGTATACGGCCAGCACAAATCCGCCGGCCCAAACGAGGGTCAGCACGAGCGCGAGGATTCCGAGCGCGACGATTCCTGGACGGTACACGGTTTCCCCCCTTTCTTGCATCAAGTGGGGACGCCCTTCTCATTTTCCCGTAAAATTTTTCTTCCCGCAAACCGATACAAAGAGTAAGGCCACCTTCGCGCGTGAAGCAGCCAACCCTCATCGGCCGGCTCAGCCCTTCGGGGACACACCAGCTTATGGGGAGGTACGGACAGGAATGGATCGCACCACGTTGCTCGGCATCGTCATCGGCGTCACCTCGCTGGTTCTCGGCTTTGTGCTCGAGGGCGGCCACATCGGTGCGCTCTTTCAGCTGACCGCGGCGCTCATCGTCTTTGGCGGAACGCTGGGCGCCGTCACGATCAGCTTCCCCTGGTCCCAGCTCAAAAAAATCCCCCGCATGTTGAAAGAGGCCTTCACGGAACCCAAGCGCGACCCCCACAAGCTGATCGAGGAATTGGTGGAGCTGGCCACCGTCGCACGGCGGGAAGGGCTCCTCGCCCTGGAGTCGCGCGCCATGGAACACCCTCACCCGTTTCTGCGCGAAGGGCTGATGATGGCCGTCGACGGCGTCGATCCCCAGGCGCTGAAGCAGATCCTTGAGCTCACCATCGACACGCGGGAAGAGGAAAAGCTTCGCGCGATCCGCATTTTTGAGGCGGCCGGCGGGTTTGCGCCGACCATGGGCATCATCGGCACGGTGATGGGGCTTGTCCACGTGCTCAGCAACATCAACGACCCCAGCAACCTCGGCCCGGCGATTGCCGTGGCGTTTATCGCCACGCTGTATGGTGTGGCGAGCGCCAACCTGCTGTACCTTCCCCTCGCCAACAAACTGAAAGCCCGCCTGCAGGAAGAGCGGTTGGAGCTGGAAATGATGCTGGAAGGCATCCTCTCCCTGCAAGCCGGCGAACACCCGCAGCTCATTCAGACCAAGCTCGCGGCCTTCGTGCAAGGGCGCGTTCCGGCCAAAGCGGAGAGGGAGGAGACCGCGTATGCGCAAGCGCAGAGCTCACGAAGCGCATGAAAACCACGAGCGCTGGCTGATCACGTATGCCGACCTCATCACCCTGCTCATGATCTTCTTTGTCGTGATGTACGCGCTGAGCAAGCTCGACCAGAACAAATACGCCGTATTCGCCCAAGCCCTGCAAGCCGAATTTCGCAATGCGGACGCCATCCTGGAAGCCCCCTCGGCGTCCGCGTTTCAGCCAACCAGCCCGGTGGACGAGGCGCCGACGCCCCGAACGGGAGAAGGTCCCGACGCGATCCCGTCGGAAACGAAACGTCACCTCCTTCAGCGGGAACGGGAACTGCAACAGATGCAAGCCGAACTCGAGAAAACGATCCGCGCCCACGGCCTGGAAGGACGGGTCTCGGTGGCGAACACCCCGCGCGGCATCGTCCTGCGCCTCAACGACCTCGTGCTCTTCGAATTGGGAAAGGCCGACCTCCGTCCGGAAGCGCTCGCCCTGCTCGATGAGCTGGCCCGGCTGTTTTCCCCGATCCGCGGCACCATCAGCGTGGAAGGGCACACGGACAACATCCCCATCGGTCCCCATTCCCCCTTCCGGGACAACTGGGAGCTGTCCACCGCTCGGGCCCTGTCCGTGGTCCGGTATTTCACGGAAGTCAAAGGATTGGACCCGCGCAAATTTGTCGCCGTCGGCTACGGCGAATACCGCCCCCTCGTTCCCAACACGTCCGAGCAAAACCGGCAGAAGAACCGGCGCGTGGAAATCGTCATCCTTCGGTAACGCGAACGCACAGACCCCGAGCCGAGGCTCGGGGTTGTTCGTGCAGAGCCGCCTTCTTTACCCGCCTTCCCGGAAGTCCACCTTGCCTCACGCTAGCGCCGCTGCTCGAGGCGCCGCACGCGATCTTCCAGCCGGTCGATCCGCCGATCTAGCCGGTTGATTTCCCGCTCCAAGCGGGTCACGCGGCGCTCCAGATTGAAAATGCGAGGCATCGGCAGCTGCTGCTGAACGGGCAAGAAGGGGGCAACGGGAAACTGCTGAGCGGGCGAGAAGGGGGCAACGGGAACCAGCAGGACCTGGCCAACATCGAACTGATTCGGATCGCGCAGGCGGTTGGCCTCCATGATCGCCTCAACCGACAAGCCGTAACGAGCGGCGATGGACCACAGCGTCTCGCCGGGTTGCACAATGTGCCGAATCATCTCGGCTCCCTCCTTAATGGGGTGGCCTTCCCCCTTGTTCCCTTTTACTCTATTGGCTGAAACGGCAAAATTTCCGGGATGGCGGCCTATTCGAACAAAAATGGTCGTCTCCCCACCCAAAAGAAGATCCACTCCTGTCCAAAACAAAAACGGGAGCGGTGCCCTTTGCACGCGCTCCCCGTTTTGGTCGTCGGGATTCGGGTTATGTAGGGCGGGAAAGCAATCCTGTAAGCCGGGTTCTGTTCCCCGAGTGGTCGAGCGGCCCTCTGGCCTCCCACCCATTGGGGCGGCAACCATCTATCTGGGCCGTCCATTGCTGAACGGCTCAAGCGGCCTACCCAGGGACCACGCGGGCCACGTGTGCCGCGCGGGATGCGCGGCTGTCCCTCTACTAGGCCTTGCTCCGGGTGGGGTTTACCAGGTCGACAGTCGCCAGCCGACCTCGTGAGCTCTTACCTCACGGTTCCACCCTTGCCTGTGCGACCGAAACCGGTCGCCATCGGCGGTCTGGTTTCTGTGGCACTATCCTTCGGCTCGCGCCGACTGGGTGTTACCCAGCACCCTGCCCTGTGGAGCCCGGACTTTCCTCCAGCGGGGGCTTGCGCCACTCCGCCAGCGGTTGCCCGGATTGCTTTCCCGATGGTCACGAGACAACAAAAGCGCGGCGTTTTGCGGCACCGCGCATTTGCTAGTTTATCATAGAACGCGTCGCGAAACAAGAGGGAATGGATGGCAAGCTCATTCGATCACGTACACGCGGACATTCCTCTTGACGCCAAACGCGACGGCTTCCCTCACGTCGTTAAAAAACACGTCGATGCGGTTCCCTTTGATCGCGCCCCCCGTGTCCTGGGCAACGCGATACCCGATGCCTTCGATGTACACCAGCGATCCCAGCGGGATGACCCGCGGATCGACGGCGATGGTGACCCCCTCAACCGCCCGCTCCCCGCTGGCCGTGATCCCGTAGGCCGGATGGCCGGGCCATTTGCCGGTCGACTCCGGTCCGGCCGTGTAAGCCGTCAACGTCATGGTGTACACCTTGCCCTGCCCGCCACCGGGCGCCGCGGAGGCGGCAAGCGAAGCCGTCCGCACGGTGTGCCGGTCCCCTTTTTCCTTCTCCACCGGCGGGTTCGCCACCGCATCGCCCGGTTTCGGGATGATCAGGCTCTGGCCGACGCGAATGAGCTCGGCCGACGCCAGGCGGTTGGCCGCCACAATGGCCTCGACGGTCACGCCATACCACCGGGACAGCCGAAACACCGTCTCACCCGGCTGCACAACGTGCACGACAGCCCCATCGGACGCTGGGGAACGCCCGTCTGCGATCAGGACGTCCTCCTCCATATCGTCCCCCTCCAAACCGGGAGCCGGCGCGCCAAAGGCGATCGTTCCCCACGCCAACGCCACGCCGGGTAGGACCACCAGGAGAAGCCGAAGCATGCGCATCTTGGACATGGTATGCATCACCTCTTCTAGCCTTTGTTACATACCATGTCCAATTTGTGTGAAAACTATACCTTTTTGTGTTGTTCCAATCGCCCGGGGCCCGACAAAGCGCAAGCGCCCCGGGTAATCCCGGGGCGTCTGTGCGGCGGCGTCGCGCGTTAGGGGGATGATTCCGGCCCGTTTTCGGGCGCCAACCACGTCTTGAGCACCGCGTCGGCGTGTTCGTTGAGATCCGGCCAACGGCCGCTTTCCGCTCCCCACCCTTCGGCCAAGCGCCCTGCGGCCGTGAGCGGGATGCGCATTTCCCCCCCTTCCCGTTCCGCCTTCCCTTCGCAAACGGACGCCTTCCCCTTAGGGATGATGTGCGCGGCCAGCCGCCGCGAGGTCGCATGCGCGCTCGCCAGCGCCTCCTCCGGGGAGTAGACCGGCGTCAGGCAGCAATCCACCTCGCGCGCGAAGGCCGCCCACTCGTCCCGCGTGCGCGCGGCAAACAGCTCGGCCACGGCTCGGTACACGGCATGGTCGTCTGCAGCCGGGGCAAACTGATGGGGCAGCCACTCCGGCCGTCCGACCGCCTCGCAAAACGCGCGCCAGAATTTCGCCTCCAACGCCGCCAAGGCGACGTGCCGCCCGTCGCGCGTGGCGTACACGTTGTAGCAGACCGTGCCACGCAAAAACCGCGTCAGCGTCTCGGGGGTTCCGCTGTGGGCCAGCAGGATCGGCAGCGCCATCAGTCCGATGAGCTGATCGGTCACGGCGATGTCGAGATGGGCCCCTTCTCCGGTGCGGGCGCGGCGGACAAGGGCCGCCACAATGGCCTCTGCCGCCGCCATCCCGCCAATCAGGTCGGCCAGGGGCAGGCCCGGCACCGCCGGGGGCGCATCCGGGCCAGCCAGGGCCGCGAGCATGCCGCTGGCCGCCAGAAAATTGAGATCATGGCCCGGCCGATCCGCCCATGCGCCGGTTTGCCCGTATCCGGTGAGGGAACAATAGACCACCCCCGGATTGACCGCCCGAACGGCGGCGTAGTCGAGGCCCCATTCGGCCATCTTCCCGGGCAAGAAGCTTTCCACGACCACGTCGGCGACGGCCGCCAGGCGAAAGGCCACGTCGCGGTCCGCTTCCCGCCGCAAGTCGAGGCAGATGCTCTTCTTTCCGATGTGGCTGGTCGCAAACAGCGCGCCCACCTCGCCGACACGCGGGCCCAGATGGCGGCCGGGGTCGCCGTCGGGCTGCTCCACCTTCACCACCTCCGCGCCCATTTCGGCCAGGCGCCGCGTGGCAAAGGGCCCCGGGAGATGGCGGGAAAAATCGAGCACGCGGATGCCGTTTAACAACCCCTCTCCGTGACGAAAATGGGCCATTGCGGTTCCTCCCCTCTCCACACAACGTTCGTGCAGGTTCGAATGTTCGGTCCTTTTTGCTCCTCTCCCGCCATTATGGGGGAAAATTCCGACGGACACAAGCCGTAACGGCTCAAAGGAGGGTTCCCGAAACAAAAACGTTCCCCGCCAAGGGGGAACGCCTGCCTTCAGAAACCACGCGTGCGGGCGCTGCCTCACTGCACCGCGTTTCCACGGCCGTTCTTGAGATGGTTCAACATGTCCTGCACAGGGTTACGCCCTGGGAGAGGGCCACCCCGCCGCCAAGGGCTGCAGCCACGCCGATCACTTCCTCAATCTCCCGCCGCGTGGCGCCGTGCTGGACGGCCAGATCGGTGTGCACCATCATGCAGTACTCGTCTTGCGTGCACAGGCTGATGGCCAGCCCCATCAGGTGCTTCGTCTTCAGATCGAGCACACCCGGAGCTCTGATCCGCTTTCCCCTCTTCCAACAAGACGGTTCCGAATTGCTCGCGCAGGAGGTATTTCTGGATCTTGCCGGACGGCGTGCGCGGAATGTGGTCGACGAACACCACTTTCTTTGGCTTCTTGTAGCTGGCCAGGTGTACCTTGCAGTACGCGATGACATCGGTTTCGGTCAACTCGGTACCCTCCGCTTTGACGACAACAGCGCAGACTGCCTCGAGGTACTTCGGGTCTTGCCCGCCGATGACAGCCACATCCTTGATTGCCGGGTGACGGATCAGCACGTCTTCGATTTCGGCGGGGTAGATGTTTTCCCCGCCGCTGCGGATCATGTCCTTCTCTCACCCACTTCCCCTACCTCCGCCGTCCGCCCGTCGTCGACGACGATGGCAATCTCCGTAAGTGGCATGGGCTTTCCGACCGTGTGCCCCCTGGCCACCGCGTCCCCCGGATCGAGGCACGCGGCGATGGGCGTCCCCTCGACGAGGGCAAGGAGGGCAACCCTCGCTCGGTCGGCCGAACGCATCCGTTTAGCCCTCCCCTCCCGTCATCCGTTTGCCGCCGCTTGTAGGCTTGTGTATGTCCATATGTTCGCAAGACGACAAAAATAGACCAGCCTCGAACTCGGAAAAAAAGAGAAGGGTGCCCTGCGCCCGCAGATCGCGAAAAAAAGTCCTCACCCGCGCAGGGTGAGGACGTGCGCACCTTATCGGTTGGCGACGGATTCGTCAAGCCGCCGCAGGAACTCCTTCATGAACCCGGGAAGGTCGGGCCAGGCGTGGGCCGACACCAAGTTGCCGTCGACATGGAGCGGCTCGGTCACATAGGACGCGCCCAGGGCCTCAACGTCCGGGCGGCAGGCGGTGTAGGCCGTCAGCTTCCGGCCGGCCAAATGTTCCTTGAGCCGCGCAAACACGAGGGCGGCGTGGCAGATGGCCCCGATGGGCTTGTTGGCCTCAAAGAAGTGGCCCACGATGCGCGGCACGTGTTCGTTCAGCCGGATGTATTCCGGCGCACGGCCCCCGGGCAGGATCAGGCCATCGTATTGCTCAGGCTTGACGTCGGCAAAGGCGATGTCCGCCTCCAGGCGATAGGCCGGCTTCTCCGTGTACGTCTCCCACTCCGGCTCGAAGTCGTGCACGACGGTGCGCAAGGTTTTCTTCGTCGGCGCCGCCACGTGCACCTCGTGCCCCGCCTCCTTGAGACGGTACAGCGGGTAAAAGACTTCCAGCGCTTCGACCGCATCACCGGTGAGAATCAGCACCTTGGCCATGTCACCATCCCCCTTCTCCGAAACGTTTCCATCGCGAATGTCGCAGGATGCGGACCCAAACGCCGTTTTCGCTTCCCCATTCCATTTTAGGAAAACGGCAGCAAACGCTCAACCGCAATAACACGGCCCATCGTTCCGTCGACCGCCGAAACCTCCCGTCAGGCGCCCACAAGCCGCTCCAGCTCGTCGACGAGGTCGGCAAACACGGCCAAAGCCTTCTCGATGGGTTCAGGACGGGTCATGTCCACGCCAGCGCGCTGCAAAAGGGCGATGGGCGTGTCGGACGAGCCGGACTTGAGAAAGTCGAGGTAGCGTGATACGGCCTCCTTTGGCCGCTCCAAGATGCCCTGCGCCAGGGCGATGGCCGCCGCGTAGCCGGTGGCGTACTGGTACACGTAGAAGGGCGTGTAGAAATGGGGAATGCGCGCCCACTCGTAGGCGATTTGCGGATCGACGGTGACCGCCGGGCCATGATACTCCACGTTGAGCTGTCGGTAGCGGGCGCAAAGGGTCTCGGCCGTCAGCGGCTGGCCGCCCTCCACCTGCTCGTGGGCCCATTTTTCGAACTCGGCGAACATCGTCTGGCGATACACTGTCGTGCGGAACTGTTCCAGTTGGTGGTGAAGAAGGGCCAGGCGCTCGGTGGGATCCTGGGTCCGCGCCAGCAGGTGGCGCACGAGCAGGATCTCGTTCACCGTCGAGGCCACTTCGGCGACAAAGATGCGGTAATGGGCGTACACGTAGGGCTGGTGCGTCCACGAGTAGTGGCTGTGGAGGGCGTGGCCCATCTCGTGGGCCAGCGTAAACACGTCGTGCAGCGTCCCCTGGTAGTTCAAGAGGACGTAGGGGTGCGTGCCGTAGGCCCCCCAGGAGTAGGCGCCGGAACGCTTGCCGCGGTTCTCGTACACGTCGATCCACCGCGAGGCGAAGGCTTCCTTCAGCACGCGCACGTAGTCGTCTCCGAGCACCGCCAAGGCGCGCGTCACGAGCTCGGCCGCCTTCTCGTACGGAACGGTCCGCTCCAGGCGGGCCAGGGGCACGTACAGGTCGTACATGTGAAGCTCGTCAAGGCCGAGGGCCTTCTTGCGCAGCGCCAGGTACCGGTGGAGAAGCGGCAGGTGGCGGCGCACGGTGTCGATGAGCTGCGTGTAGACGGCCACCGGAATGCGATTCGGCGTCAGCGCCGCCTCGAGGGCGGAGCGGTAGTTACGGGCACGGGCGAAGAAGACGTCCTTCTTTACACTGGCCGCAAACAAGGCGGCGAAGGTGTGCACCTTGCTCTCGTAGACGCGGTAGAGTGCGGTGAAGGCCTCCCGGCGCACGCGCCGGTCGGGGCTTTCCAGAAAGGTGAGGTAACGCCCCTTCGTCAGCTCCACCTCGTCGCCGCGTTCGTCGCGAATGGTGGGAAAGCGCAGGTCGGCATCGGACAGCATGCCGTACACCGTGCGCGGCGCGTCGGCCAGCTCGCCGGCCTCGGCCAGAAGCTGCTCCACCTCCGCCGAGCGTACATGGGGCTTGAGGACGAGGAGGTTTTCCAGCGCCGTCCGGTAGAGGGACAGGCCTTCCACCTCCTCGAGCCACGCCCGCAGCCGCTCTTCGGGAATGGCCAGGATCTCCGGCTCGAGGAACGAGAGGGCCGCTTCCGCCTGCACGAGGAGCGTGGTGGCCCGGTCGCTCAGGGCCTGGGCGTCGTGACGCGACGCGTCTTCGTCGCGGCGCATGCGCGCGTAGGCATACAGCCGCTCGACGCGCAGCTCCAGCTCGTCGCGCAGCTTGAGCGCCTCGAGAAGGCGCTGGCCCGACTGGCCGAGTGTCCCGCGGTAGGCGGCGATCTGCTGGATTAGCCCCTGAGCTTCCTGAAACACGCGTTCCCACTCGTCCCGGCTGGCAAACAGGTCCTCGAGCCGCCATTTGTACCGCTCGGGAATCGCCTCCCGTGTGGGCAGCGTTTTCGCTTTGCCCGCCTCCTTGGCCATCAACGGTCCCCCCTTGACGATGCGTTGCCGCCGCCCCTTCCGCTTACACAAACCGGAACGGGTCGGTGGATAGCTCCGAGGCGATCACCTCGGTGGCGTAGCCCGCGCGCCGGAGCTCCTCGGCGAGGCGTGCGCGCAAGGCGTCCTTCACGATGCGCTCCACATTGTGCCCCGGATCGATAAGGGCAAGGCCCAGGGCCAGCGCGTCGTGGGCCGTGTGGTAGTAGACATCGCCGGTGATGAGCACGTCGGCGCCGCGCCGGGCCGCCTTCGCCACAAATTTATTCCCGTCGCCGCCCAACACGGCCACCGTTTCCACTTGGCGGTCGAGGTCGCCGACGACGCGCACGGCAGACACCGCAAACGCCTCCTTCACCTTCTCGGCCAGCGCGCGGAGCGAAAGGGGCTCGGGGAGCTTGCCCATGCGGCCCAGCCCGTAGACGCGCCCGGCGTTCTCCACCGGGTAGACGTCGAAGGCCACTTCTTCGTAGGGGTGGGCCTTCAGCATGGCCTGGATGACGCGTTTGAGCAGCGGTTCGGGGACGATCGTCTCGAGGCGAATCTCCTCCACCGTCTCCAGTTTGCCCGGCTGCCCGATAAAGGGGTTGGCCCCCTCCCGCGGAAGGAACGTGCCCGTCCCTTCCACGTTGAACGTGCAGTGGCTGTAGTTGCCGATCCACCCCGCTCCCGCCTCGGCCATGGCGTCGAGGACCTGACGGTGGTGGGTTTTGGGCACGAAGACGACGATCTTCTTCAGCTTCTCCTCATACAGCGGGTCGAGGACCTCCGTGTCCAAAAGCCCCAGCCGCTCGGCCATGAGGTCGTTGATGCCGCCGGGGGCGACGTCGAGGTTCGTATGGGCCACGTAGACGGCGATGTCGTGTCGGATCAGCTTGGCGAGGAGCCGTCCCTGGGGCAAATCGGTGCGCAGGGCGGTCAAGGGGCGGAAAATCGGCGCGTGGTGGGCGATGATCAGGTCGACCCCCTTGGCGATGGCCTCGTCGACGACCGGCTCGAGGACATCGAGGGCGATCATCACCCGCCGCACCGGTTTCTCCAGCGTCCCCACCTGCAGCCCGATGCGGTCATCCGGGACGGCCAGGTGCTTGGGCGCAAACGCCTCGAGGAATTGGATCACCGTCTGTCCGTGGCAGACGGCCATCGGCATCCCCTCCCTCCTGTAGACTCGCGTGTGCACATCTTCCTCTCCCTCTGCATAGGGTAACGGTACCCGTGCCGAACCCCATCCTCAGGGAGGGACAACCATGGCACAGCCTCTGAAAACGGAATACCTGATGTTCTGCCCCTCCTGCGTCGAGTACACGCTGCTCCACGATTTCGATCCCAAAGTTGGACGCTTCCGCGGGGAATATTCCCTTCTCCACAACGCCTTCACCGAAAGCGACGAGCTCCTGTGCCGCTTCCTGCTCGCCCACACCGGCCACCTCGTCCGCCTGACGCCCAACCGCACCGACGACTACGGCCGCATCCTGCGCACCGCGCGCCGCTTCGCCGAAGCCGACATCGACAAGTACGTGGAGGCGTCCCTCGCCCAAAAGCAAGCCGCGGAGCAAGAAAAGCGCGGCGACCACAACCTGGGCAAGCTGCAGCTCGCCATCCTCATCCAGTACCTCGAGCAAGAACAGGAAGAGGTTCGCCGCACGCCGGCGCACTCCGCGAGCGAACATCAGGTGCTGCTGGGACAGGAGCTCGGCTTGCGCCGGTCGATCGCCATCGCGCGCAGGCTCGTCACCCATTTTGAACGGACGTACGGCCCCTAAGCCCTTGGGCGCCCATCCGGTTCGGCAACGGGCGTCCCGTTCGGCGGGGTCGCTTTTTTTTGCCGCAGGAGGGAAAGCCACCGGTCGATCCGCGCAAGATGCTGCTGAAGTTCCGCCCGTTTCGCTTGCGCCTTCGCGCTTTTCGCGCGCGCCAGCTGCGCGCAGACGCGGGCCAGGTGCTCGCGCTCCGCTTCCCATTTGCGCACGAGGAGCGGCGAGGCTTTGCGCCACAGGTGCGGGCCCACTTCGAGGAGCTCCTCCTCGGGCAGCTCCCCATCCCGATACGGCGCGCCGCCGTCGCCCGGTTCGGCCACCAACACCTCATAGAGCCGCCCGTCTTCTTCGAGGAGCTCCTCGTCCACCAGGCAAAAGCCGTGATCGCGCAGCCACCGCCGCACGCTTGCCGGCTCGGTGTTGGGCTGCAGCACGAGGCGTCGCACCCCGCGCAGGCGGTCGGGGTGGGCCGACAGAATGCGCACGATGAGCGGCCCGCCCATGCCGGCCAGGACGAGGACGTCGGCCTCGCCCGGCTCCAGCACGGACAAGCCGTCACCCAACCGCACGTCGATGCGCCCCTCCAGGCCGTGGCGGGCCACTTGCGCCCGGGCCGCCTCCCACGGTCCGCGGTGCACGTCGGTGGCCACGGCCCACGCCGCGCGCCCCGTCTGCACCAGGTACACCGGAAGCTGCGCATGATCGGAGCCGATATCGGCCACGCGGCTCCCGGGGAGCACGAAACGGGCAAGGGTGTGCAGGCGTTTCGAGAGGGACACGGCGGCCATGATCATCCTCCTTTTTCCTGCCCGCTCCCATTATAGCATGCCACGCCATGCGCCGCAGCGCGGACGCGAGACGCAAAAAAGCGCCCCGCCGTCAGAGCGGGACGCCAAGCGCCTCCCACGGAACTCCCCATCTTACGCCGTCTCGATGTCGCGCGCCGCCTCCAAGCCCAGCTCGCGGATGGCCATCTCGCGCAGCTTGTACTTCTGCACCTTTCCCGAAGCGGTCATCGGGTATTCGTCGACGAACTTCACGTATTTGGGGATCTTGTAGTGGGCGATCTTCCCCTCGCAGTAGGCGCGCACCTCATCCTCCGTCATCGTCTCCCCCGGCTTGAGGCGGATGAAGGCCATCACCTGCTCGCCGTAGACGGGATCCGGCACCCCCACCACCTGCACGTCCAGAATTTTCGGATGGGTGTAAAGAAACTCCTCGATTTCCCGCGGGTAGATGTTCTCGCCGCCGCGGATGATCATGTCCTTCAGCCGCCCGGTGATGTTGACGTAGCCCTCTTCGTCCATCACGGCGATGTCGCCCGTGTGCAGCCACCCCTCGGCGTCGATGGCCTGGGCCGTCTGCTCCGGCATCTTGTAGTAGCCCTTCATGACGAGGTACCCCCGCGTGCACAGCTCCCCCGGCACGCCCGGCGGCACCGGTTCGCCCGTCTGCGGGTCGACGATCTTCACCTCGGTGTGCGGCAGCGGCCGCCCGACGGTGGTGACGCGCCGCTCCAGCGGATCGTCGACCGACGTTTGGGTGATCACGGGCGAGGATTCCGTCTGCCCGTAGGCGATGGTGATCTCCCGGCAGCCCATCCGCTCGACCACCTGGCGCATCACCTCGATCGGGCACGGCGATCCGGCCATGATGCCCGTGCGCAGCGAGGACAGGTCGTAGCGGCCAAAATCCGGATGGGCCAGCTCGGCGATGAACATCGTCGGGACGCCGTACAGGGCCGTGCAGCGCTCCTTTTCCACCGCCTCGAGCACCTTCTGGGCGTCAAAGGCGATGAGCGGCACCATCGTCGCCCCGACGGAGACGCAGCCCAGCGTGCCCATGACGCAGCCGAAGCAGTGGAAGAAGGGCACGGGAATGCACAACCGGTCTTCGTGGGTCAGGCGCATCTGGGCGACGACGAGGCGCGCGTTGTTGACGATGTTGACGTGGGTGAGCATCACGCCCTTCGGGAACCCCGTCGTCCCCGATGTGTACTGCATGTTGATCACGTCATCGGGGCTGAGCTGGGCGGCGCGCGCGTCAAGCTCCGCGTCGGACACCTCGGCGCCCAGGGCCACCACGTCCGACCAATGCAGGTAGCCGGGGCGGCGCGGCTCGTCGAGGAGCACCACGTGGCGCAGCTTGGGCAGGCGACCGCAGCGCACGGCCGAAACGGCGGCTTCGCCCGCCGTCGAAGGCATCGTTCCCGCGGCCAGCTCGGGACACAGTTCCTCCACCATGGCCACGTAGTCGCTGCGCTTAAATCCGTTGGTCAGAAAGAGGGCCACGCTGTCGGACTGTTCGAGCAGATAGGCCAGCTCGGACGTGCGGTAATTCGTGTTCACCGTGACGAGCACGGCGCCGATGGTGGCCGAGGCAAACTGCAGGATCACCCATTCCGGGACGTTCGGCGCCCAGACCGCAATGTGCTCGCCCTTCTGGATGCCCAGCCGCATCAGGCCCTTGGCCGCCTGTCGCACGCGGTCACGAAATTCGCGGTACGTCAGGCGCAACCCCAGCTCCGGATAGACGAGCGCTTCGCGGTCGGCAAACCGCTGCGCCGTCTCGTCGAGCAACTGGCCAATGGTCTTGTGCACCAACTCCGTCATCCTTTCAACCTCCCGCTGACGTGTGATGGCACGAGCGCAATTCGCCTCCGGGTTCCGGCTTTTCTCAGTCGTCGAGGCACCCGATTTCCCGGGCAATGACCATGCGCTGCACTTCCGACGTCCCCTCGCCGATTTCCAGAAGCCGCGCGTCGCGGTAGAGGCGCTCCACCTGGTAGTCGCGCATGTAGCCGTACCCGCCGTGAATCTGGATGGCCTGGTGGCACACCTCGGTGCAGATCTCCGAGGCGTACAGCTTGGCCATCGCCGCCTCCTTGGTAAAGGGTCGTCCCTGGTCCTTCAGCCACGCCGCCTTGTACACCATGTTCCGCGCCAGCTCGATCTTCATGGCCATGTCGGCCAGCTTGAACTGGATGGCCTGGAACCGCGAGATGGCCTGGCCGAACTGGCGGCGCTGCTTGGCGTAGGCCAGGGCGCGCTCAAAGGCCGCCTGAGCGATGCCCACGGCCATGGCCCCGATGCCGATGCGCCCGCCGTCAAGGGTGGCAAGGAACTGCTTGAACCCCTCCCCTTCCTTGCCCAGCAGGTTCTCGACGGGGACGCGGACATTTTCCAGGATCAGCTCCGTCGTGTTCGACGACTTGAGGCCCATCTTCTCGTAGTTGGCGAGGACGCGGAAGCCGGGCGCGTCGGTGGGCACGATGATGGCGCTGATGCCCCGCTTGCCTTTGGATTTGTCGGTCACCGCCGTCAGGGCGAGGAATTTGGCGTAACTGGCGTTCGTGATGAAACACTTCGTCCCGTTGATCACCCATTCGTCGCCGTCGCGCACCGCCGTCGTGCGCGTTCCCCCCGCGTCGGACCCGGCACCCGGCTCGGTCAAGCCGAAGGCGCCCAGCGTCTCCCCGCGACACAGCGGCACGAGGTAGCGCTGCTTCTGCTCCTCGGTGCCAAAGAGGTAGATGGGCGCCGCGCCCAGGGAGATGTGCGCCGAATAGGTGATGCCGACCGAGGCGTCGGCCCGGCTCAGCTCTTCCACCACGATGGCAAAGCTGATCGTGTCGGCGCCGCCGCCCCCGTACTTCTCCGGAAAAGGAAGTCCCATCAGCTCCAGCTCGGCCATCTTCGCGAAAATCTCGCGGGGGAACCGGCCCGTCCGGTCCCGCTCTTCGGCCCCGGGGGCCACCTCGCCTTCTGCAAAATCGCGCACCAGGTTGCGGATCATTTTCTGCTCGGTGGTCAGCTCGAAATTCACCTCGATCTCCTCCTTTCCGCTTAGCCACGGCGCGGCACACTCCTGACTGAGCGTTTGTTCAGTTGCGGTTTACACCCCACACGGCAATCGCTTACAAAACCATTATAATTCCGCAAGTTTGTTTATGCAAGAATATTCGAAACTACACGGGCGAACCGTCGATTCTGTCAATTTCTCGCGAGACGGTGTAAGCGCTTCAATCCGCCCAAAGACGGGCGAATTTTTCCCCTTCCCGTCACAATTGAGATTTGCAATGGCGACCAAAACCCGGTAAAATGAGAACCAAAACGGAGGAAAACTGGCAACCGAAAACAAAAACGGACGGAGCCACTCCCCCGTCCGCACGAACCGACGGTGAACCATACGTAACGCGATCGATTGAAGGCAACCGGCGCGCCGGGAGAGCGCACCGGCACACCGCAACGAGACCAAGGCCGGCGCGCCAGACACCGAGCGAGCCGTTTACTCAAGGAAATCTTTCAACCGCTTGCTTCGGCTCGGATGGCGCAGTTTCCGCAGCGCTTTGGCCTCGATCTGACGGATGCGCTCCCGCGTGACGCCGAAGACCTTCCCCACTTCCTCCAGCGTCCGCGCTCGCCCATCGTCCAGGCCAAAGCGCAAGCGAAGCACGTTTTCTTCGCGCTCGGTGAGCGTGCTCAGCACCTCTTCCAGTTGCTCCTTCAGAAGCTCGTACGCGGCGGCATCGGCGGGCGCCGGCGCATCTTGGTCCTCGATAAAATCGCCGAGGTGCGAGTCGTCCTCCTCGCCGATCGGCGTCTCAAGGGACACCGGCTCCTGGGCAATCTTCATGATCTCCCGCACCTTTTCCGGCGTCATGCCCATTTCCTTGGCGATCTCTTCCGGCGTGGGTTCGCGGCCAAGCTCTTGGAGCAGCTGGCGAGAGACGCGAATCAGCTTGTTGATCGTCTCGACCATGTGCACGGGGATGCGAATCGTTCGCGCCTGGTCGGCAATGGCCCGCGTGATGGCCTGCCGAATCCACCACGTCGCGTAGGTGCTGAACTTGTACCCTTTGCGGTAGTCGAACTTTTCGACGGCCTTGATCAGGCCCATGTTCCCTTCCTGAATGAGATCGAGGAAGAGCATGCCGCGTCCCACATAGCGCTTGGCGATGGAGACAACCAGCCGCAAGTTGGCTTCAGCCAGCCGCTTCTTCGCCTCCTCGTCTCCTTGCTCAATTCGCTTCGCGAGCTCGATTTCCTCCTCGGCGGTCAGAAGCGGCACCCGCCCGATCTCCTTCAGGTACATGCGAACGGGGTCGTTGATCTTGACGTCGGCCGGCAAGTTCAAATCATCGTCATAATCCAAGGACTCGTCAAGGTCCAACGCGTCGCCGCCTTCCAGGTCGATCGGCTCTTCCGCCTCGCCGGCCACCTCAATGCCCTGCTCGTTGAGGTACTCATAGAACTCGTCGATCTGCTCGGGATCCAGTTCAAAAGGAGAGAGCCGGTCCATGATTTCCTGATAGGTCAATTCGCCGCGCTTTTTCCCCAATTCGACCAGCTGCTCTTTGACCTGTTCGAGGGTGAGTTCTTCGTCCCGTTGTTTCTTTTCTTTCCCTTTCTCTTTCCCTTTCGCCATGATACTCCCTCCTTCCCGGGTTTATGCAAGCGCTTCGCCCGATTTCACGCGCCGCTTGAGGGCGATGATCTCGGTTCCGATGGCGGCGGCCCGCGCAAAATCCCCTGCCCGCTCGGCTTCCCGCTGCGCCTCCTTGAGCCGGGCAATCTCGCGTTCCAGCGGATAGTCCAGCACGCGGCGGATGCATTCGTGCAGCTGGCGCTCGTCGAGGACTTCGGCGCCTTCCAGCATGGCCAGTTCCGAGGCAAGTTCGACAAGCGCCTCGTCGCGCAGCGTCTGCAAGAAGCGTCCGGGGTCCGGTTCGTTGCCGGACGCATAATACGCGTACAGATACGCCGCGAGCGCCGCGTGTTCGTCCACGTTAAAGGCGTCCCCGATTTTTTCTTGCACAAGACGCGCAACCGCCGCATCCCGCATCATGCGGGCCAGGAGCAACCGTTCCGCGTTCTGGAACGCCGGATAGGTCGGTTTGACGACCAAAGTCCCGCCAGGATTTCTACTAGTATTCCCTTCACTAGCAAGATTAACCCGTTCCGCCTTTGCTTTCAGGCGTTTGTACACGTTCCACTGTTCGCGCTTCAAGGCCTCCAGCGAGAGGTGGAACTCCTCGGCCAGCTGGCGGAGGTAGTGGTCGCGCTCGACCGCGCTCGGCACGTGGGCGAGTTCCGCCAGACAATCGCGGATGTACCGCATCCGCTCGACCTCATCGCGCAGATCGCGGCCCTTGCGCAAATAGCGCAGGGTGAAGGCCATAAAGGAGACGGCGCCGCCCAGAACGTGGTCCCGAAAATGCGCCGCACCGCGCTCCCGGATGACGTCGTCGGGATCCATCCCGTCCGGCAAAAGGGCCACCTTGACCAAACATCCCGCCTCACGCAGGACGAGGCCGGCCTTGCGCGCCGCCTCCATTCCCGCTTCGTCCCCGTCGTAACAGATCACCACCTGTTCGGCGTTGCGCCGCAGAATGCGCGCCTGCTCTGGGGAAAGCGCGGTGCCCAGCGTGGCCACGGCATTCTCGACGCCGGCCTGATGCGCGGCCACGACATCAAGGTAGCCTTCCATCAGCACCGCCTGCTGCCGTTGGCGGATCGCCTTGCGCGCCCGATGCAAATTAAAAAGCAGGGCGCTCTTTTGGAACAGCGGCGTTTCCGGGCTGTTCAGGTACTTCGGCTCCCCCGGCCCAAGAATGCGGCCGCCAAAGGCGACGACCTGGCCTTGGCCGTCGCAGATGGGAAACATCACCCGGCGGCGAAAGCGGTCGACGTAGGTGCCGCGCGAAGCGGAATAAGCGACCAGTCCTGCTTTTTCCATGAGCGGGAGGGAAAATTTTCGGCGGGCGAGAAACTTGGCCACGGCATCCGGCGCGTCCGGCGCGTACCCCAGCTGAAACGCCGCCATCGTGTCGTCCGCCACACCGCGCTGCCGCAGATAGGCGCGTGCACGTTCCCCATATTCTGTATGCGTGAGGAGATACTGATAGAACCGGGCCACGAGGTGGTAGGCCTCGCGCATGGCCGCCCGTTCCCGGTCGGCGCGCGTTTCCTCCTCCTTCCGCTCCGGTTCCGGAAAGGGCAAGCCGGCCCGGCGCGCGAGCACGCGCACCGCCTCGACAAAATCGAGGTTTTCGATCTCCATCAGAAAGGTGATGACGTTCCCTCCCACCCCGCACCCAAAGCAGTGGAAGATCTGCTTTTCGGGCGATACGGAGAAGGAGGGCGTTTTTTCGGCGTGGAAGGGACACAGGCCGAAGTAGTTTCGCCCGCTCCGCTTGAGGTGCACGTATTCGCTGACGAGATCGACAATGTCGACGCGGCTCCGGATTTCGTCAAGGAACGACTCGGGAATGCGCGGCATCGGTCTCCCCCCTCTCCTTTGGAAGGGGAGCGGGTACGGCAAACCGTACCCATACAATTCGGCGCAACACGAAAAACTCCTGCTGAAAACCGTTTCCAATGAGGCGGGATAACCGAAAACACGCCCCGGGACAGAACCCTAGGGGCTTTAGGTTATAAGGTTATTCTACGTCCTCGCGCCGTTTACCTCCCGACCCGGATAAGTTGCAATGTTGGCAATTTTCCATAAAGTGGTGCGGGGAAGCGCCCGTTTGTTGTTCGGGCGCTTCCCCGCATTTGTCGATCGGCCGCGACGCGTGGCGCCACATCACCGGTTTTCGCTCAGGTTGTCGAAACCGCTGCCGTGCCGCAGCTGGGCCTGGGCCGCCGCCAGACGGGCCAGCGGCACGCGGTACGGCGAACAGCTGACGTAGTCGAGGCCCACGCGGTGGCAAAAGTCGATCGACCGCTTCTCCCCGCCGTGCTCGCCGCAGATGCCCGCCTTCAGGTTGGGACGGGTCTTGCGCCCTTCGGCTACGCCCATGGCGATCAGCTTGCCCACGCCGCGCTCGTCAAGGGTGATGAAGGGGTTGTCCGGCAGGATGCCGCTTTCCAGATAGTGCGGCAGGAACTTCCCCTCGGCATCGTCGCGGCTGAAGGCAAAGGTCATCTGCGTCAGGTCGTTGGTGCCGAAGGAGAAGAAGTCCGCCTCGCGGGCAATCTCGTCGGCGGTCAGGGCCGCCCGCGGCACCTCGATCATCGTCCCCACCGTGTAGGCGACGGAGGTGCCGGTTTCGGCCATCACCCGCTGGGCCACCTCGTCCACCAGCTTGCGCAGCCGCGCCAGCTCGTTGACGTGGCCGACGAGGGGAATCATCACTTCCGGCCGCACGTCGACGCCTTCCCGCACCAGTTGCGCCGCAGCGCGAAAGATGGCCTCCACCTGCATCTCGTAGATTTCGGGGAAGACCAGTCCGAGGCGGCACCCGCGGTGGCCGAGCATGGGGTTGAATTCGTGCAACTTCCGCACCTTGGCCAAAAGCGCTTCCTTCTCCGCGAGGCGCTCGGGGTCGGCCTGGGGGTCGCCCCGCAGTTTGGTCACCTCGACGAGCAGCTCTTCCAGGTTGGGCAAAAACTCGTGCAGCGGCGGGTCGAGGAGGCGAATCGTCACCGGCAGGCCTTCCATCGCCTTGAGGATGCCGTAGAAGTCGCCCTGCTGCATCGGCAACAGCTTTTGCAGCGCCGCCTCCCGCTCCTCGCGCGTCTCGGCGAGAATCATCTCCTGCACCACCGGGACGCGGTCCGGGGCCATGAACATGTGCTCGGTGCGGCACAGGCCGATGCCCTCGGCGCCAAAGGCGCGGGCCTTGGCCGCGTCGTCCGGCGTGTCGGCGTTGGCCCGCACCGCGAGGCGCCGCACCGCGTCGGCCCAGGCGAGGAGCTCGTGGAACTCCGGCGACAGCACCGGGTCGACGAGGGGCACCTCGCCGGCAAGCACCTCGCCGGTCGCCCCGTCGATGGTGATGACCTCGCCTTCGCGCACGACGCGCTCGCCGACGGCAAACATTCTCGCGCGCAGGTCGATCTTCAGCGCCTCGCAGCCGCACACGCAGGGCTTGCCCATGCCGCGGGCGACGACGGCGGCGTGGCTGGTCATCCCCCCGCGGCTGGTCAGCACCCCCTGGGCGGCGACGATGCCGTGGATGTCTTCCGGCGTCGTCTCCGGGCGCACAAGGATGACCCGCTCGCCGCGCTTGGCCCACGCCTCAGCCTCATCGGCGTCAAAGACGACGCGCCCCGTGGCCGCCCCCGGTGAGGCGGGAAGCCCCTTGGCCAGCACGTCGCGCGGCGCGCTCGGATCGATGCGCCGGTGCAGGAGCTGATGGAGCTGGTCGGGGTCGACGCGCAAGAGGGCCTCTTCGCGGGTGAGGATGCCCTCCTTCACCAGGTCGACGGCGATCTTCACCGCCGCCTGGGCCGTGCGCTTGCCGCTGCGCGTCTGCAGGATGTACAGCGTGCCCCGCTCGACGGTGAACTCGATGTCCTGCATGTCCTTGTAGTGGCGCTCCAGCCGCTCGCAGATGGCGACAAACTGCTCGTACACCGCCGGCATCGCCTCGCGCAGCGTCTCGATCGGCTGCGGGGTGCGGATGCCCGCCACCACGTCCTCGCCCTGGGCGTTGGTCAGGTACTCGCCGTAGAGCCGCTTTTCACCGGTGTTGGGGTCGCGCGTAAAGGCGACGCCGGTGCCCGAGTCGTTCCCCATGTTCCCGAACACCATCATCTGCACGTTGACCGCCGTGCCGAGATGGTCGGGGATGTTGTGGAGCTTGCGGTAGACGATGGCCCGCTGGTTGTTCCACGAGTCGAACACGGCCCGCACGGCGGCAAAGAGCTGGGCCTTGACGTCCTGGGGGAACGGCTGGCCGGTGTGGCGCTGGACGATGGCCTTGTACCGCGCGATAACCGCCCGCCAGTCGTCGGCCCCAAGCTCCGGATCGTGCCGCACCCCGCGCTGCGCCTTCACGTCGTCGATCACCTGCTCGAAGAGGTAATGCGGCACGCCCAGCACGACGTCGCCAAACATCTGGATGAAGCGGCGGTAGCAATCGTAGGCAAAGCGCGCGTCGTTCGTCAGCCGGGCCAGCCCTTCCACCGTCGCGTCGTTGAGCCCGAGGTTGAGGATGGTGTCCATCATCCCGGGCATGGAAACGGGCGCGCCGGAGCGGACGGAGACGAGGAGCGGATGGTTCGGGTCGCCAAAGCGCTTGCCCGTCTTCTCCTCCAGCTTCCCAAGAGCCTCTTCGATCTGCGCCTTCAACGCGTCGAAAAGCGTGCGCCCTTCCTGGTAATACCGGTTGCACGCTTCCGTGGTCACGGTAAACCCCGGCGGGACGGGCAGAGCGGCCTTGGTCATCTCGGCCAGGTTGGCCCCCTTGCCGCCCAAAAGGTCGCGCATGCCGCCGTGGCCTTCTTCGAACAAGTAGACCCATTTGTCTGCCATTACCCATTCCTCCTGCCCCGGAAAAGGTCGAGAATGATTGTGGCCGTTTCCTCGATGGCCTTGTTCGACACGTCGATCACCGGACAGCCGATGCGCTTCATGATCTTCTCGGCGTACGCCAGTTCTTCCAGGATGCGCGCCATGCTGGCGTAATTGGCTTGGGCGTCGAGGCCAAGGGCCTTGAGCCGTTCGCGGCGAATCTCGTTCAGTTTTTCCGGGCTGATGGTCAGGCCCACGATTTTTTTCGGCGAGACGCGGAACAGCTCTTCCGGCGGCTCCACTTCCGGAACAAGGGGCACGTTGGCCACCTTCAGCCGCTTGTGCGCCAGGTACATCGACAGCGGCGTTTTCGACGTGCGCGACACGCCGATGAGCACCACGTCGGCCCGCAGGAGCCCCCGCGGGTCGCGGCCGTCGTCGTACTTGACGGCAAACTCGATGGCCTCCACCTTGCGGAAATAGTCCTCGTCGAGCTTGCGCACCAGTCCCGGCTGCCGTTTGGGAGGCATGCGCATCACGTTTTCCAGGGCCTCCAGCATCGGCCCCATGATGTCGACGACGGGTACGCCCGCCTCCCGCGCTTTTTCCCGCAAAAACGCGGCCATTTCCGGAACCACCAGCGTATATGCAATCAGTCCTTGGGCGTCCTTGGCCATCTGCACGACGTCGAGCAGCGTCTCGTGATCCTCCACATACGGCACGCGCCGAATGTCGACGTTGGCCCCGTTAAACTGGCTTGCCGCGGCGCGCACCACGAATTCGGCCGTCTCCCCGATGGAATCGGAAACCACGTACACGATGGTCGGCTTTTTCCCGTCGATGGCAGATCCCTCCCCGGAGTCGATTCGGAAGCGGCAAGGACGCCGCTAGCGATCGGTTTGCCCCAATTCCACAAAGGCGCGCGTGATCGTCGTCTTCGTGATGCGGCCCACCACTTCAAGGGCGCGCGGCCCCTTTTCCTTCACCTCGACAACCACAGGCAAGGAGTCGACTTCGTAGTCGATCAGCTTCTTGGCCGCGTCGTAGAGCGAATCCTCCGGCGTCACGGTGATGATGTTGGGCATGCGCGTCATGATCACGCCCACCGGCAGGTCTTCGAGGCGTTTGCCGCCCAGCGCGGCCCGCAGCAGGTCCTTCCGCGAGACGACGCCGGCCAGAAGCCCCTCCTCGTTGACCACGTAGAGGGTGCCCACGTCCTCGAGAAAGAGCGTGGTGATGGCGTCGTAGACCGACGACGCTTCGCGGATGACGACGGGGCGCGCCTTGTAGTCGCTCACCTTCATCTTGCGCAGGCGCTCGGCGAGAAGCTGGTTGCCCGTCTTGCCGGCGTAAAAATAGCCCACCCGGGGCCGGGCATCCAGGTAGCCGGCCATGGTGAGGATGGCCAGATCAGGTCGAAGCGTGGCGCGGGTCAGGTTGAGCTTTTCCGCGATCTTCTCGCCAGTGATGGGCCCTTCGTCCTTGACGATCTGCAGGATCTGCTCTTGGCGCTTGGTCAGTTCGATGGCGGGTCACCCCCTCGCGTTACCGCGCGAAAATGTGTCATACTGTATCCCTTCGGGCCACTTTTAGTATACAACAAAACACCGCGACCTTTTCAACGCTTCGGCTTTGCAACCGCTTCCGTATTGACGGCGCGGCGCGTGTCGTGGTATCGTTTTGCAGAACCTTGTCTTCGGCGCCGTCGCCCACTGGTGCGGCATCGGCCTGTTCCGGCTGCTGGCCCTGCTCAAGGACGAGCTGCTGCACCCGGTCGCGCCGGAACCTGCGCGGCCCGTCAGCTCCTGAGGCGGATTGGCTCGGCCACCCGTCGTGGCTCGCAACAAAAAACGGCGCGTCTCGCCTCGCGCGGCAGACGCGCCGTTTTCATCTTCACTTGGTTTTTGGCGTTTTTCCCAGCCGTTCCTGCAGATTTTTCGCGCGGGCCTTTCCGCCGCATGCCCCCTTTAGCGGCCGAGAACGCGCTTGACCGCCGCCACCACATTGTCGGCGGTGAAGCCATACTCCTTCATCACGCGCGAACCCGGCGCCGAGGCGCCAAAGCGGTCGATGCCGATCACCGTGCCGCGGTCGCCAACGTAGCGCTCCCAGCCCATCGGGTGGGCCGCTTCCACGGCCACGCGCGCCGTCACCTCCGGCGGCAGCACCGCACGGCGGTAGTCCTCAGGCTGGGCCTCAAACAGCTCCCAGCTGGGCATGCTGACGACGCGAACGGCAATGCCCTCCGCGGCAAGGCGCCGCTTGGCCTCCAGAGCCAGGCTAACCTCGGCCCCCGTGGCGATGAGGATCGCGTCGGGCGTCCCGTTCTCGGCGTCGGCCAGCACGTAGGCGCCGCGCCGCACGCCGTCGGCGGCACGCTCCGCCGTTCCCGGCAGAACGGGGAGGTTCTGGCGCGACAGCACGAGGGCCACGGGACCCTCGGCATCGGCGAGGGCGTAGCGCCACGCGGCCACCGTCTCGTTGGCGTCAGCCGGGCGGATCACGGTAAGGTCGGGAATGAGGCGCAGCGACGGGATGTGCTCAACAGGCTGGTGCGTCGGCCCGTCTTCCCCCACGGCGATGCTGTCGTGGGTGAAGACGTACACCACCGGCTGCTTCATCAGGGCCGACAGGCGAAGGGCCGGGCGCAGGTAGTCGGAGAAGACGAGGAAGGTGCCGCCGTACACCCGCAGCCCGCCGTGCAAGGCCATGCCGTTCAGCGCGGCGGCCATGGCGAACTCGCGCACGCCGAACCAGATGTTGCGGCCGGCGTAGTCGTCGGCGGAAAAGACCGGGTAGCCCTTCAGCGTCGTCTGGTTGGAGCTGGCCAGGTCGGCCGACCCCCCGATGAGCTCGGGCACGCGCTTCGCCAGGGCGTTGAGCGCTTGTCCCGACGCCGCCCGCGTGGCCAGTTGGGCGCCGGGCTCATAGGACGGCAAGTCCGCGTCCCAGCCGTCGGGCAGCTCGCCGGCCATCACCCGCTTCAGCTCGGCGGCCAGCTCGGGGTACGCCGCCTCGTACGCGGCCAGGCGCGCGTTCCACTCCGCCTCGAGGGCCTGGCCCCGTTCCTTGACCTGGGCGAAATGCTGCCGCACCTCGTCGGGGATGTAGAAGGCGGGCTCCTGCGGCCAGCCATAGAACTCCTTGACCCGCTTCACCTCGTCGGGGCCGAGGGGGGCACCGTGGGCCGCCGCCGTACCGCCCTTGTTCGGGCTGCCGTAACCGATGACGGTCTTCACCTCGATCAGGCTCGGCCGCGCCGTTTCGGCCCGCGCCGCCTCGATGGCCCGGGCGATGGCCTCCAGGTCGTTGCCGTCGTCGACGCGCAGCACCTGCCA
This sequence comes from Calditerricola satsumensis, assembly GCF_014646935.1. Lineage (GTDB taxonomy): Bacteria > Bacillota > Bacilli > Calditerricolales > Calditerricolaceae > Calditerricola > Calditerricola satsumensis. The sequence continues at coordinate 27,299 of NZ_BMOF01000020.1, forward strand.
GCCGTAGGCCTCGAAGCGCCGGCGCACGTCCTCGGTGAAGGCCAGCGCCGTTTCGCCGTCGAGGGAGATGTCGTTGGAGTCGTACAGGACGATCAGCTTGCCCAGCTTAAGGTGGCCGGCCAACGAGGCCGCTTCCGCCGCCACCCCTTCCATCAGGTCGCCGTCGCCGCAGATCACGTAGGTATAGTGGTTAATGATGGCGTGCCCATCGCGGTTGAAGCGGGCAGCCAGGTGGCGTTCGGCCATGGCCATGCCCACCGCCATGGCGATGCCTTGCCCAAGGGGGCCGGTGGTCGCCTCCACGCCGGGCGTGTGGCCGTACTCCGGGTGCCCCGGCGTGCGGCTGCCCCACTGGCGGAAATTTTGCAACTCCTCAAGCGGCAGATCATACCCGCACAAATGGAGCAAACCGTAGAGCAGCATCGACCCGTGACCGGCGGAAAGCACAAAGCGGTCGCGGTCGAACCACTTCGGGTTGGCCGGGTTGTGGCGCAAAAATTTCGTCCACAGCACGTAGGCCATGGGGGCCGCGCCCATCGGCATGCCCGGATGGCCCGACTTGGCCTTCTCGATGGCGTCGATGGACAAGGTGCGAAGGGTGGTGACGGCCAGCTGTTCGATCGAACGGGATGCGATCATTCGGCGCTTCCTCCTTTGCCACGAATCCTCCTTTATTTTGTCTCACAATCGACCGGGATGGGCAAGGGGACAGAGACGATGGGTGAAACCTTTTTTGCGCCCCTCCCGTCTGTTGAGGTGAACAATCCGTGACGAGGTCACGAAAGGAGGAACCGCCATGCTCCGCGTGACGCGCCCCTCGAGGCGAGGCGTGTTCGCCGGCCTCCTTGCCGGCGGTTTGCTCGTGGGCGGCTTGGCCTTCGCCGCCGGCGAGAACGTCATCCATCTGCCGGTAACCATCCCGGCATTCCATTGGCAGGTAGACGGACAGCCGGTGAAGACGAGCGATCGCCCGGGCTTCGTGCACAACGGCACCGCCTACGTGCCGAGCGCCTTCCTGTACAACGGCACCACCTACGTGCCGATCCGCTTCGTCAGCGAGCTGCTCGGCTACAGCATTACCTATGATCCACAAACAAAGACCATCTCCATCGACACCAAGCGAGGAGGGAAGGAAGCCATTCCCTACCGCGTGATCCCGCGCCACGACGCGCCGCCGGACATCCAGCAGTGGATCGATCGCCATTTCCGGAACGAAGGAGCGTACGTCTCCCGCACGGCGGACGCCACCTACGTCCTCATCTCCCGGGGGGAAAAGCCGACGGCCGGCTACGGCATCGCCGTCCAAGCGGTGACCTGCAAAGACGGGGGCATCGTCGTGACGGTACGGACCATCGATCCCCAACCGGGCGACATCGTCGCCGAAGTGATCACCTACCCGCACGTGGTGGTGAAGCTGGACGCCCAGTCGAAACCGATTCGCGTCGTCACGACCGACGGGCGGGAGATTCCGCTCCAAGAGGCGGAACGCTGACCGCACGAACGGAGTGGCAAACGGCCTCTCGCTCACCCGCCGGCGGAGGCGCGGTGGCGAAACGCCTCCCACAGTTCCCGGTTCGACGTCGTCACCGCCGTGGCGCCCGCCGCCAGGGCTTGCTCCACGTCGTCCACCGTTTCGATCAGCCCGCCGGCAAAAACGGGCACGCGCGTGCGTTCGGCGATGCGGCGGATGACCCGCGGAATGACGCCGGGCAACACCTCGACAAAATCCGGTTGGGCGTTTTCCAAGAGCTGAAAGCTCGTTTCCAGGGCCATCGAGTCGAGAAGGAAGATGCGCTGGATGCCCAACACGCCATGCTTTCTCGCCGCCTGCACCACCTGTTTGCGCGTGGAGATGATGCCGGCCGGCTTCACCTGCTGGGCCAAAAACACCGCCGCCGCCTCGTCGGCTTTGAGGCCGGCAATCAGGTCGGCATGCAAAAGCAGCTCCTTCCCCCGCTTGCGAGCGTACGCCACCAGCTGCTTCACGTGGCCGAGATGGGCCTCCAGCAAAATGAGGTAGCGGTACTCCATGTCCATCAGGCGCTCGAAATCCTTCAGCTGCCGAATGGCGGGAATGAGCGGCTGCGACCACTTCTCCATCGGTATGCCCCCTTGGCAAGCCCTTCGTTTTCCGTCGGTTTCGTTACCCGTTCGACACCCGGTTCGTCCTTCCTGCCCGCCGCGCGTGCGCCAGTTCTGCTTCCAATTCCTGGTGATACCGGTCGGCTTCCTGGGGCGACCAGCCGAACAGCTCGCCCATCCACCGGACGACGCCCTCGGCCACCTTCTCGCAGCGCGGCCGGTCAAAGAGGAGCATCCCCGTGCGGCGGATAAGCACGTCGGCCGGCGTGACGGCCATCTCCGCCTCCACCCCGTACAGCACCTCCAGGGCCAGACCCAGGGGCAGATTGTGGCGCGCAGATGCCTCGCGAGCCCGTTGGATGCCGGCCAGCACCGCCGGGGTGTTGGACCCGTACCGCCGCGCCAGCTGTTCGGCCTCTTCCGGGGAGAGTCCGCGCGATACGCCTTCGCGCGTTCCGTTGCGGACGGCATCGGAAAGCCCCTCGGGCCCGCCCACATCGCCGCCGGACAGCGGCACGCGGTCGGTGATGCAGGGGCCAACGCGGCGCCCTTCCTCTTCGCCAAGCCGCCGGCACACGAGGTCGACGACGCGCTCGGCCATCTTGCGGAAGCCGGTCAGCTTCCCCCCGGCGATGGTGATGAGCCCTGTCGGCGAGACGAAGATCTCGTCGCGGCGGGACAGCTCCGACGGCGCCTTCCCCTCCTCGTGCAGGAGCGGCCTGAGGCCGGCCCAGCACGACTCCACATCCTCCGGGCGCAGGTGGACGGTCGGAAACATGTCGTTCACCGCTCGCAGCAAGTAATCGCGGTCTTCCGGCGTCACCTCGGGGTGTTCCAGGGACCCGTGGTAGTCGGTGTCCGTCGTCCCGATGTACGTCTTGCCGTCGCGGGGGATGGCGAACACCATCCGCCCGTCGAACACGTCGAAGTAGACGGCCTGGCGCACGGGGAAGCGTTCATGGGGCACCACCAGGTGGACGCCCTTCGTCAGGTGCAGCCGCTTGCCCGTCAGCGAGCCGTCCTTCTCGCGCAGCCGGTCGACCCACGGCCCGGCGGCGTTGACGACGTGCTTGGCCCGGATCGCGTAGGTTTCCCCGCTTAGCCGGTCGCAAACGACGGCCCCGGCCACGCGCCCCCCTTCGTAGAGGAAGTCCACCGCTTCGGCGTAGTTGACGGCCAGCGCTCCCCTGGCCGCGGCCGCCTTGAGCACCTCGAGGGTCAGGCGGGCGTCGTCGGTGCGGTACTCGGTATACAGGATGGCCCCTTTCAGCCGCTCGGCGGGAAGCAGCGGCTCGGCGGCCAGGGCCTCCTCGCGCGACAGCACGCGCCGCCGCTCGGCCCTCTTCACGCCCGCCAGCCGGTCGTACAGCCACACGCCGAAGGAGGCGCTGAAGCGGCCCAACGAGCCGCCCTTCACCACCGGCAGGAGCATGGGTTCCGGGTGCACCACATGTGGCGCGTTGCGGTACACGATGGCCCGCTCCCGCCCCACCTCGCGCACGAGCCCAATTTCCCCCTGCTTGAGGTAGCGCAGCCCGCCGTGGATCAGCTTCGTCGACCGGCTCGACGTTCCCGCGGCGAAATCCTGCTTCTCCACCAGCCCCACCCGCAGCCCGCGCAGCACGGCGTCCCAGGCGATGCCGGCCCCGGTGATGCCGCCGCCGATGACGAGCACGTCGAGGGGCTTTTCCGCCATTTCCTGCAACATCGTCGTCCGCTGTGTCGCCGCAAAGCGAACGCCCATGGATCATCCCTCCTGCCTTAGTCGGTATGGACAAGGAAGCCGGTTCGCATACAAAAAGGCCACATTCGCCCCCTCCTCGAGGGCGATGTGGCCTTCTCCGCGTCTCCGCACCATCATGTTGTCGCCTTCCCTTACAGCATAGGCAAGAGGACAGCGGGCTGTCAACGCGCCAGCGGCGGGAATCCCGCAGCGGTTGGGCCGCCCCGCCGCCCGACGCGTCCGATGCACTGGCGCCAACGCCCCCGGTCAGGTGCGGGCGTCCTCGTCCTCTTCGCTCGCCCAACGCATCGCCCGCTCCACGGCCTTCTTCCACCCGGCGTAGCGCTTTTTCCGTTCCGCTTCGGCCATGGCCGGGACAAAGCGCGTTTCGGCCTGCCACCGCGCGGCCAAGGTTTCCTGATCCCACAGCCCTACGGCCACCCCGGCCAGCGCCGCGGCGCCGAAGGCCGTCGTCTCCACAATGGCCGGCCGCTCGACCGGCACGCCCAGAATGTCGGCCTGGAACTGCATGAGCAGGTTGTTGGCCGCCGCCCCGCCGTCGACGCGCAGCGCGGCAAGGGGAACCCCGGCGTCCTGCTCCATGGCGTCGAGGACGTCTTTCGTCTGGTACGCCAGCGCCTCCAGCGTGGCGCGGATGAGGTGCTCCTTGCGCGTGCCGCGCGTCAGCCCGAAAATGGCCCCGCGGGCGTACATGTCCCAGTACGGCGCGCCCAGCCCGGCAAAGGCCGGCACCACGTACACCCCGCCGGAGTCGGGCACCTTGGCGGCAAAGTATTCCGAATCGGCCGCCGCATCGAGGATGCGCAGCCCGTCGCGCAGCCACTGGATGGCCGCCCCGGCGATGAAGACGCTGCCCTCGAGGGCGTAGGTCACCTGGCCGCCCACTTCCCAGGCGATGGTGGTGAGGAGCCCGGCCTTGGAGGGGACGGGCTTTCCGCCGGTGTTCATGAGCAGGAAGCAGCCCGTGCCGTAGGTGTTCTTGGCCATCCCCGGCTCAAAGCAGGCCTGGCCGAAGAGGGCGGCTTGCTGGTCGCCGGCCACGCCGGCGATGGGAATGGGGACGCCGAACAGGTCGGGATGGGTGTGGGCCAGCACGGCGCTCGACGGCTTCACCTCGGGCAGCAGGGACGGCGGAATGTCGAGGGCGTTGAGCAGCCGCTCGTCCCAGGCGCGGCGGTGGATGTCAAAGAGCATCGTCCGCGCGGCATTGGTCACGTCGGTGGCGTGCACCTGGCCGCCGGTGAGGTTCCAGATGAGCCACGCGTCGATGGTGCCAAAGGCCAGTTCGCCGCGCTGGGCCTTTTCGCGCGCCCCGTCCACGTGGTCGAGCAGCCACTTCACCTTGGTGGCCGAAAAGTAGGCGTCCACCACGAGCCCCGTCCGCGCGCGGATGTGCCGCTCCAGGTCCGAATCGGCTTTGATTTCATCGCAATGGGGCGCCGTCCGCCGGTCCTGCCACACGATGGCGTTGGCGATGGGCCGGCCGGTCTTGCACTCCCACACCACCGTCGTCTCCCGCTGGTTCGTGATGCCGATGGCCGCCACCTGGTGCGGATCGACGCCGGTTTGGTGCAGCACCTCCCGGGCCACGCCGATCTGCGTCTCCCAGATTTCCAGCGGGTCGTGCTCGACCCATCCCGGCTGGGGGAAGAGCTGGGCAAACTCGCGTTGGGCCATGCCCACAAGGGCGCCGTTCTCGTCGAACAGGATGGCCCGCGAGCTGGTGGTGCCTTGGTCGAGGGCCAGCAGGTACCGCATGCGATCGCCTCCTGTGCACGAATTTGGTGTGCCATGCCGTTACCGCGTTGCGACCACGCCCGTCGGTTTGGCGCGTCGGGCCGACCGCCTCCGCAGAACGCTGACGAGCGCCACCGCCGCCGTGATGCCGCCCAGCGCCACGCCCGGGGCGAGCGCGACGGCTTTACCCCCGAAGAGCCACGCGTGGGCCCAACCGCCCAAAAGGCCGCCGATCACGGGCCCGATCACGGGGATCCACGCGTACGACCAGTCGGAGGGGCCTTTGCCGGGGATGGGCAGGAGGGCGTGGGCCAAGCGGGGACCCAGGTCGCGCGCCGGGTTGATGGCATACCCTGTGGTGCCCCCGAGGGACAGGCCAATGCTCACGACCAAGAGCCCCACAAGCAGCGGGTTCAGCCCCTCCGCCAATCGGTTGGCCCCAATGGCCAGCACGCCAAAAACCAACACAAAGGTCCCGATGATTTCGCTGAGCAAATTGGCGCTCCAGTCGCGTATGGCCGGGCCGGTGGCAAACACGGCCAGCTTGGTTGCCGGATCGCCGGTTTTCTCCCAATGCGGCAGGTAGTGCAGCCACACCAGCACTGCGCCGCAGAAGGCCCCGAGCAGCTGCGCCAGCACATAGCCCGGGACCTTCTCCCATGGAAAACCGCCCGTCAAGGCCAGGGCCAGGGTCACCGCCGGGTTGAGGTGGGCGCCGCTCACCTCGCCCACGGCGTACACGGCGACGGCCACCGCCAGCCCCCATCCCACGGTGATGGCCAGCCATCCGGCTTGCTCGGCCTTGGACTGTTTGAGGCACACGCCGGCGACGATGCCGCCGCCCAGCAAGATCAAGAGCAGGGTTCCCACGAATTCGCCGAGGTGCGGGGACACGCTTCCGCCTCCTTCCAAATCCGGAATGCGCAATCGGGAATGCGTTTCCGCGCGAATGAATGCGCTTTCATCCTTTGCAGCACGCGCCGGCTACGCGGCGGTGTCGGTTGCCTCTCTTTCATGCGCCGCCTCTGTCACCTCCCCGATCGCAAACGAAAAAGAGAAGACCCCTCCCTACGGCGTGCAGGGAATCGGTCTTCTCTCCGCGTCTCCGACCATCTGAACTTTTCAAGAATTGTTGTACACGCTTTCAGGTCGGTTTGTCAAGGGGTGGGGGCTCTAGGTCAATAATTGTGGATGGGAGGTCAACCAAGCCAAGGGTATAAAAGCGAGGAGCATCTTTCGCACATAGATCTCACGGTTACGGAAGCCGTAGCTGATTCGTTTGAGCAGCTTGATCTTGGTGTGCACGCCTTCCGTGTAGCCGTTCGAAACACGCCAGGTGTGGTAGGCCAGAATCGCCTCGCGCCAGCGGCGGAGCGTGCGTCCCCACTGCAGGAGCGCGGCATCGCTTGCCGACTGGGCCTCAAAGATCACGCGGTCTAGGATGGCTGCGGCTTCGTCTCGATTGGAAGCACGGTAAACGTCTCGCAGCTGCTCTTTGACCCAGTGAAAGTGGGCCACGTTCTTGTGATGCTTCCGAATGGCGGCAAGCTGGGCAGCTTGGCGTTCGGTGAGGTCGTTCTCGTTCTTCAAAAGCGGCCAGCGCCTCAGGCGCACCCCGGTCACCTGCTGTTCCACTAGCCGTGCTTCGTCAACCCGCCGATTCGCGTCCTGGATGACGTGAAACGGATCCGCCACGATGACAGCGCCGGGCAAAGCGCGCTTCACGGCATGACGCCAAGCATCCTTCAGGTCGATGCACACGGCCTGAATCCGCTGACGAACCGTCTCCGGCAGCTGGCGCAAAAAGCGCTCCAGCGTTTTCATGCGGTCATCCGGCAAGATGGCCAAAAGGCGCCGTTTTGGCCATACGCACGTGACCGTAACCATCATGTCACGGCCACGATAGCTGTGTTCATCGATGCTCAGCACGAAGGCATCGACATCCCGGAGGGCTTCCTCGAGATTTACCTGCTGACCTACGTACCGAAGGAGCAGACGGCGCAAGGTGCTGGCGCTTGTCCCGCTTTCCTGGGCGGCACGATGAAAACTGCCCGCTTTCAGGCGCTGGAGCAAAAGGGCTTCGGCCCGTTCGGTCCTGCGTGCCCAGGGGCGAATACCAGGAAAGCGTTCAGTGAACACTTTTCGACAGGCCGTGCACTGGAAGCGCCGGGGACGTACCCAGAGGTAAACCGGTTTCTCGTTGCACCAGGTGTGCAGCTTCCGTTTCCATTCACATGCACGATCGTAGACGCGGCGTGTCAGCTGTCCACAATCCGGACACCGCGCTTCCTTACGCGGCCGACCGGCGTAGATGTGAATACCATCGGATTGATGCACGATACGGTAAACAATCCACGATTGTAAGCCGAACATTTCTGCGGTAAGCTTGTTCATAGGCGGTCGCGAGCCTCCTTCGGGATGTGGTGCGCTTAACTATCCCTTGGCTCGTCGACCGCCTTTTCCTCTTAGAACCCACACTTTTTAGCGTAGAGCCGAGGGCTTTATCCTCTCTTCTGCATTCATGCTTCGATAGCGGCCCCATTACGAAATGTAATGTCTTGTACCATTCAAAGCGGTTTCCACACCCGTTTATACGGGTCACGTGTCAACTCACATAAAAACCTAACCGAAGTGAAACCGATCCCTCACGTAAAAACCTAACCGAATACTCTTGGCAAGAGGCTCCCTCAGGTAGGAAAATGGAGTTGAGGTCTACCCGACCTCAAGAGGTTCTTGGTTAGGTGGCTCGGGGGAGGGAGCCCAAGGACCCCGAGCCACGATTTTTTCGAGCTCATCATGAAGATCGAGCGGGTTGAGCGTTTCAAACTGAGCCTTGAGCATGTGTTCCATCTCCGGTTTTAAGGCGCCGCTTTCGATCAGGCGTTGGAAAGGCGTGCGGGCTTGGTCGAAGCGTTTGCGAATGCGCTTGCCTTCGTAGGATTTTTCGACGACCTTGCGGGTGGGCAGAAAGAGATTGGCGTAGGGGTCGAGGAGGGCATAGACGGCGTTGAGCCACGCCACAGCCTCTTGGGTGTCATAGCGGGCATAGCCCACGATTTCGCGAACGAACTGGCGGTTTTTTTGTTCGACATGGGGGTTGTCGTTTTTGCGGTAGGGACGGCTGCGCATAAACGCAATTCCCTTTTGCTTGCAGAAACGGAGGAGATGATGGTTCAAGAACTCGGAACCGTTGTCACTGTGGAGGGTATGGACGGCTGTAGGCCACTGCGAGAGGATGGATTCCAAGGCCGCGAAGACAGCTTTTTGGCTTTTGCCGAGGATGGCCTGGCGGCGGCTGTAGCCGGTGACCATGTCGGTCACGGACAAGGTGCAGGCGAACAGGCCGGATGAGTCGCCGCCATTGTGTTCGACGAGATCGATTTCCAGGGCGCCGGGGCGGGATTCGTTCCAAGGGAGCCGGCCTGCAGGGATGTCCCTTTTCAAGCGATTGGCGGGTTTGGGGCGCAGAAAGCGCTTGGGTTTGGGCGAGTCGAATTCCTTCAGGCGCCGAGCGAGCGTAGAGCGGCTGATTTGGGCGAGTTGCTGGCGGATGAGCGGGGTTAAGCGA
>NZ_BMOF01000021.1 GCF_014646935.1 Calditerricola satsumensis
GATTTTCTCGTGAGTGACCGGCTTCACTTCGGTTAGGTTTTTATGTGAGTTGACACGTGGGCAACCCCCGCCCCGTCAGCCGCCGCGTCAGTCTTCCAGCGTCGACAGATCGCCGGCAGGCAACCCCAGCTCCCACGCCTTCAGCACGCGGCGCATGATCTTCCCGCTGCGCGTCTTCGGCAGCTTGTCGCGGAACTCGATCTCGCGCGGCATGGCGTGGGCAGCGAGGCGCTCGCGCACGAACTGGGCGATCTCCTTCTTCAGCTCCTCCGACGGTGCGTAGCCCTCGCGCAGGGCGATGAACGCCTTGATGATCTCCCCGCGCACCGGATCGGGCTTGCCGATGACGCCCGCCTCGGCCACGGCCGGGTGCTCGACGAGGCAGCTTTCCACCTCAAAGGGGCCGACGCGCTCGCCGGAGGTGTTGATCACGTCGTCGGCGCGCCCCTGGAACCAGATGTACCCGTCCTCGTCCTTGTACGCCGTGTCGCCGGAGATGTACCAGCCGGGAAAGCGGAAGTACTCCTTGTACTTCTCCTCGTTGTTCCAGATCCGGCGCATCATCGACGGCCAGCCGACGCGTACGGCCAGATGGCCCATACGGTACGGCGGCAGCTCATTGCCCTCGTCGTCGAGGATGGCCACCTGGACGCCGGGAACCGGCTTGCCCATCGACCCGGGTTTGATGTCCATGCAGCGGTAGTTCGAGCAGATGATGCCGCCCGTCTCCGTCATCCACCAGTTGTCGTGGATGCGGAGGCCGAACACCTTCAGGCCCCACCGCACCACTTCGGGGTTGAGCGGCTCACCGGCGCTCAAAATGTGCCGCAGGGAGGAGAGATCGTACTCCCGGGCCACCGCTTCGCCGGCGCCCATGAGCATGCGGAAGGCCGTCGGGGCGCTGTACCACACGGTGACGCGGTATTTCTCGATGGTGGCGTACCACTCGCGGGGGTCGAACCGGCCGCCGCGGATGACGTTCGTGACGCCGTGCAGCCAGGGGGCAAAGACGCCGTAGGAGGTGCCGGTCACCCAGCCGGGGTCGGCCGTGCACCAGTAGATGTCGTCTTCCTTCAGGTCGACCGCCCACAGCCCGGTCCAATAGTGATGGATCATCGCGTTGTGCACGTACAGCACGCCCTTGGGCTTGCCCGTGGAGCCGGAGGTGTAGTGCAGGATCATCCCGTCTTCGCGGTCGACCCATTCGATCTCCAGTTCCTCCTCCGCCGCGGCCATCTCCTTCTGGTAGTCGTAATAGCCGACGCCGTCGCCTTGGGGGAGGTCATCCCCCGCACCGACCAGGAGGATGTGCTTCAGCGCCGGCAGATCCTTCACTGGCACCCGGGGCAGGAGTTTCGGCGTGGTGACCAGGGCCACGGCTTCGCTGTCCTGCAGGCGGTCGCGCACCGCCTCTTCCATGAACGCCTCGAACAGCGGTCCGGCGATGGCACCGATCTTGAGAATGCCGAGCAGGCTGACGTACAGCTCCGGTGAGCGCGGCAGGAAGAGGAAGACGCGGTCGCCCTTGCGCACGCCCAGCTTGCGCAGCACGTTGCCGAACTTGTTCGACAGCACGCGCAGCTCGTCGTAGGTGTACGCCTCGTCTCGTCCCGTCGGGTCGCTGTAGTAGAGGGCGACCTTGTCCTTGCGCGATCCGGCGCAGTGGCGGTCGATGCACTCGTAGGCCATGTTCACCCGCCCCGTTTTGGCCCACGAGAAGACCCGTTCCGCCCCTTCCCAGGTGAAGGTGCGGTATGTCTCCTCATAATTCTCCAGGTTGGGCGTTATCCCGGGCATAGGCGGAATCCGTTCCGTCACTTGCGGCATTGTCTGGCAACCTCCCATACTGGAGTGGCGTTCGAACGTTTTGGCGGTTTTTCCCCCAAACGTTCATCCTTTTTTCAATAGAATAGTGCAAACCAACCAAATCGTCAAACACATAAAAAATAGGCTAAAAATTCATAACAGAATGAAAGAAAATGGAGGCAGGAGCGCAACCTTGGCAGCCCCCCTGCCCCTTGATGCCATCACGGTTTAAAGCTGACGGTCACATCGCGGCCCGAAATGTTCAGGTGGTTGCTCACCAGATGGATGATGGCAAGCACCTGATCGGGCTTCAGCTCCGCCGCTTTGACGACCACGTTGACGCGCCCGTTTTGCTGCATGACGACGGCGTCGGCGTACCCCTCGGCCTTGATCAGTTCCTCCAGTTGCATCTCCGCGCTGGCCGCATCCTCGAGAGCATCCAATTTTTTCTTCGCTTCGGCCACCGCCTCCGCCGACGCCTCAGCGCTGGCCAGCACATCGAGCAGTTCCTCGTGCTGGCGCGCACGCATCTCCTCGCGCATGTACCGATAGTTGGCGAAGAAGTCGTCGGATCCGGCGGTCGGCAGGGCGGTCGGAGCGTTGGCCGTCGGGTCCGTCTGCTGGCCCTTTGCCCCCTCCCCCTTCCCGAAGCGGCATCCTGCCCCGCTTCAGTCGTCGTCACGCTGCCCGTCGGCGCGTCCGTCTTCGCCGGCTCGCCCCCGGCGTTAAAAGCCACCGGCGGTTCGGGGGCCGGTTCGGCAAGCAGCATGTACGCCGACACCACCACCATCACGGTTAACGCGGACAAGAGCCACACGTTCTTGCGGTCTTGCATCCTCATCCTTCCCCCTCACGGTTTTTTCGGCAGCACCGAAATGCGGTGCGCCGGCACGTCCAACACCCGCTGCACGGCCTCGACGATCCACCGCTTCACCTGCGCGTTCTCCACCCCCCGGGCCACCACGAGCACCCCGCGCACCTTCGGCTGGCGCGTCTTGATCACCACCGGCTTCTCGCCGCTGCCCTGGTTGACCACCACCACCTGATCCCGCTGCGTGGTGTCCGTCGTCTTCCGCGTTCCGCCGCGGCTGTCCTCTTCCTCGATCACCTGCTGGCGGTTGTCGCGGTTCACCTGCACCACCTGTTCGGGCGACGTCTCCAGGCTCACCATCACCGACACGTCGGAGACGCCCATGACCAGCTCCAGCATCTCCCGCAGCTGGGACTCGTAATGCTCCTCCAGCTGCTTGATCGTCTGCGGCTCGCCGCCACCAGGGGCCGCGGCCGGCGCATCCCGTGCCATCGGCTCCGGCGGCGTATCCTTTTCAATGGCCAGGGTGTTGCTGACGAGCATGACGCCCACCCCGACGCAGAGGATGAGGATGAGCCATTGCAACGGGGTCAATTTGCCCCCTTCGCCCGCCCCTCCCCCGAAGGGAAACCATCCGCTTTTGCCCACCGCGCGTCCCTCCTTTTCCGCTCCAACCCGTCTTCCACGTTTCGACCGCCTACGCGATGCGCATGCCGGCCTCGGCCTGTCGCCCGGGTCCGCTTCCCGCCACCACGCGCACCTGGTCTTCGCCCACCGCCAGGACCTTGGCCAGGTAGGCTTCCACCTCGGGAAGGCGCCGCCCGTTTGCGGGACGCGCGGCGGGGATATTCCGGTTTTCCTCGTTCGCCACGCGAATGTCAACCGGGGCGACGGGCTCGACATGTCCCCCGCCCTCCGCGTCGTTTCCATGCGGCGCCTCCGCCGCATCCCGCCGCTCCCGCACCGTCACGGTCAGGGAGGCCAGCGACACCCCGCCGTCCGCTTCGCGGGTCCATTCCACGTCCACTTCGTCCACCGCAAGCCCGAAGGCGGCCTCCACCTGCCGCCGCACCAGCTCCGCCACGCGGGATTCCGCCTCCTCCATCGCCCGCTGGTCGAGGACCTGGCGCAGGGCGCGACCCTTCTCGGCGATTGCGCTCACGCTCTCCATCGCCGGCGCGGAAACGGCGGTCTGCACCGCAAGCCACTCGGCAGTCATGTGGGGCGAAAACAGCGTCAGCACCGGGCTCAGGATCACGAGCAAGATCAGCAGTCCCATCACCAGCTTGACGTACCGCTGCAGCTCGGTGTTGGGAAGCAGCAGGTCGAGGACCGTGGCGAGGAGCACGAGGAGCACGATTTTTTTGAGCCATACAGCCAGCATGGCCATCGCCTCACCCCCTACCGGAGCATCACCGCGGCGTTGCCGGCGGCGATGAGGATGGTGATCGAGAGGAAAAACATCAGCCCGACCGTCGCCAGTGCCGCGAAGACAAAGAGCAGATTCTTCCCGATCGTCCCCAGGCACCCGATGATCGGACTGGAGCCCAGGGGCTGCAGCACCGCCGCCGAAAGGTTGTAGATAAACGCGAGGGTCAAGATCTTGATGGCCGGAAACGCGCACAGAAAGAGCAGGATGACCACGCCGGCCAGCCCGATGGCGTTTTTCACGAGGAGCGAGGCCCCGATCACCGTGTCCGTGGCGTCCGAAAACATGCGCCCCACCACGGGAACAAATTGGCTGGTCAGGAATTTCGCTGTCCGCAGCGCCACCCCGTCGGCGACGGCGCTGGTGGCCCCCTGGATCGACACCACGCCGAGAAACACGGTGAGAAAGACCCCGAGCGCGCCCAGGCTGATCGTCCGCAGCAGGTTGGCCAATTGCGTCACCTTGTAGCGGTCGGAAAAGCTGGAGACGATGGACAGAACGGCCGAAAAGAAGAGCAGCGGGAAGACGATCTGCGCAATCAGCGTGCCGCTCACGTTGACAAGGAAAACGATGAGCGGGTGGAACATCGACACGGAGACAACGTGGCCCATGGCCGCCAGCAGCGTCAGCACGAGGGGGATGAGGGCCAGCATGAAGTGGACCATCCGCTCGATCGCCTCGCGGGCGTAGCCGACGGCGAGGTGAAAGCTGCCCACGGCCACCCCGATCAGCACCATGTACGCGATGGCGTAGGCCACCTTGCTGACCGTGTTCCGCTCAAAGGCGTTTTGCAGGGTTTCGAGGAGCATGCTGAACACGGTGAGGATGACGATGGTGCCGAGCAGGCGGCCGCTGGCCAGCACCTCGTGCAGAAAGTAGGTGGCCAGGCCCTTCAGCACCCCCGTCACCTGCAAGCCGCCGTCCTGGCGCAGCACGTCGAGCAGGCTCGGCGCGCGCACCTCGGACAGGTACGGCCCGTAGTCGCGAAGCAGCGCCTGCCATGTCTGCTCCAACCCCGTCGTGTCCAGACGCTCCCACTGCCAGCGAACCAGTTCGTTGAGCGGTTCGGCTCCGGCCGGTGCCGCCGAGAAGGACAGCAGCCCGGCCAGGATCCCCGTCTTTCTCCACACCGTTCCCCATCCCTTCCCGCGGGTCTCGTGGTTAGGCCGGGAGGAGCTTCACGACCGTCTCGATGATCACCGTCACAATGGGAATGGCCATGATCAGAATCAGCACCTTTCCGGCCAGTTCGATCTTGGCGGCAATGGCGCCCTGACCGGCATCCCGTGTGATCTGCGCGCCAAACTCGGCAATGTAGGCCACGCCGATGATTTTGAGGATGGTCTCGAGGTAGATCAGGTTCACCTCGGCCTGAACGGCCAGCCGCTCGATGACGCGAATGACGGCGGCGATCTGCTTGACGAGCAGGAAAAAGATGATCACGCCGGTAAAGACGGTCAGGGAAAAGGCAAAGAGCGGCTTGTGCTCCTTCAGGATGAGGATCAAGACGGTGGCGACCAGACCGATGCCGACGACCTGGATGATGTCCACGCGTCCCCCCTCCTACGAAAAGAGGAAGACCCGCCGGATCTCCTGGAACAGGTCGTTCAGAAACTGGATGACCATGAACAAGACGACGATGAACCCGATCAGCGTCACCCAATGGGCCACGTCCTCTTTCCCCGCCTGCTTCAGCACGGTGTGGATGATGGCGATGATGATCCCGATGCCGGCGATCTGGAAGATGGCGTTCACGTCATAGCCCATACCCGCACCTCACATCCCCCATCAGTACATGAGCAACACGACGAGAAGGCCCGTCAGCACGCCAAGGCTTTTGGCCATCTTTTCGTACCGGCGTTGGTCTTCCCGCGCCAAGGCTTCCTCGGCGCGGAGGTGGGCGCACGCCGCGGTGATGTGGCGCTGTTGGTGCAGGCGGTCCGACCGGCCCAGCGACGCGGCCAGCTCGAGGAGGATTGCCCAATCCCCCTCCTTGAGCGCCAGCGCCCCGCGGTATTGCTGCACCGCCCGTTCCCAGCACAGCCGGTTGTCCGCCCCGTCCATCTCTTCCAGGTTGGCTGCCGCCTGACCAAACAGGGCGGCAAGGGGCCCGCGAAAGCGTTCGGCCAAGTGACGCAGGGCAAGCGGAAGGGGCGTGCAGCGGTAGACGATCTCCGTCTCCAGGACGCGCAGCATCTGCTCGAGCTGCAGGAGCTGGCGCGGACGCAAGGCCAGCTGGCGGGCGACGAGGAAGCCAAACGCGGCGCACGACCCGAACACCATGGCCGCCCCGATCAGCTTCAGCATGGGATCGCCTCCCGCGCCAGGCGGCGAAACTGGCCGTCGAACACCGCTTCCACGGTGCCAGGGCCATTCCGCCGGCTCAGCACGACGAAACGGTCAAAGGCCCCCGACTGCACAATGGCCGACAGCACCGGCCGGCGGGCCACGTCGTTCAAGTCCTGACCGTGGGCGGTGACGAGGAGGACAACGCCGGCCCCCGCCGCCTCCTGCACGGCGAGGGCATCTTCACGGCGCCCCAGCTCGTCCGTGACCAACACCTCCGGCGACATGGCGCGAATCATCATCATCCCTTCCGCCTTCGGGCAGCCGTCCAGCACATCCGTTCGCACGCCCACATCCAGCGTCGGCACGCCGCGGACGCAGCCGGCAATCTCCGAGCGCTCGTCCACCACGCCGACCTTGCGCGGGGAAAGGCCCAGCTCGGGAACACCGTTCGACACCCACCGCACCAGATCGCGAAGCATGGTGGTCTTGCCGCACTGTGGGGGAGAGATGATCATCGTGCTGAGCAGGCGGCCGCCGGTGACGAGAAGCGGCAGCACCGCTTTGGCCGCCCCTGGCCGCTCGCGGGCGATGCGCACGTTGAACCCGGCGATGTCCCGCAGGTGGCGCACGCGGCCGTTTTCCACCACCGCCTTGCCGACCAAGCCCACGCGGTGTCCGCCGGCGATGGTGACAAAGCCGCGTTGCACCTCCTCCTCAAAGGCATACAGCGAATAGTGGCTGAGCAGGTTGAGCGTCTTGAGGCAATCCTCTTCCGAGACGTGATACGCGTCCCGAGGGCGCGTCACCGGACGGCCGTCGGGGGCGACAAAGGCAAAGCCGTCGGCGGTGACCACTTCGAGGGGCCGACGGGCGCGCATCCGGATCTCCTCGATCCGCTCCGCCCAACCGGAGGGCATTTGCTGCAAGCACGCGCGTACGGTTGGCGCCAACACGCTGAGCACCGTCTTCACCATGCCTTCCTCCTCCCGTCTGCGGCGGGCCCCCGGTGACCGAGGGACAGGGTGGACTTACCTCATCTTTATGGGGTGCTTGGCCCCGTTATGACGCTCCGCAACGCCGGGGCGGAAATCGGCCCTGTTGGCTGGCGTCCACAAAAAAAGGCGGGATCGCGCATCCCGCCTTGCCGTCGGCTCGTTTGCCCCACCGATGTCACGAATGCAGCGGCTGTCCCTCGTGCTCGGCGCGCGGGGCGTCGTCTACCCGCTCCGCCTCGTCGGCGCCGTCCACCATAAGGAGCGTCTCCCCGCACGCCGGGCAGCACACCTCGTCCACGTCGTCGGTCAGCACGTCGTCGTCGAGGAGGACCGTCTCCTCGCAGTTCGGACATTCGAGGGCCAGCGCGTCCTCGGCCTCCTCGTCCTCCTCTTCGCCGTATACGTAGGCTTCCACATCGGTCAGATCCTCGTCCAGCGCTTCCAGATAGGCCTCCTGGTCGTCGACGCGCTCTTCCAATTCGCGCATCCGCTTGGCCATCTGGTCCATGACGCGGATCATTTCCTCGAGGATCCGCCCTTCGGAACCCTTGACGTCCATGCCCTCCGCCAACCCGCGCAAGTAGGCCACGCGCGTTTCCAGCTGTTCCACGGCTGCCAAACCTCCTTGGGGATCTTGGTCTGATCCCCTTACTGCGGGGATCTCTCGTTAGTATCCCCGGGCAGCGGAAGGCGAAGGGGAGCAATCTTTCCCACGAGAGACCGCTCGGCGAAGCGGGTACACTACCGTCGAACCGTCGCCGATCCTATGCGCGAAGGCCAATCAGAACAAGGGCCACGCCGGCCAGGATGAGGAGCAATTTGCTGAGCGGAAGGGCGCTCGCGATGCCCACCAGTCCGATGGCCGTCGTCGTGATCAGCACGAGCGGCCCGACGAGCGCCAACACGGCGTTGAGCGCGAGGGCCTTTTCGATCTGATTCCATTTGAGCATAAAGGCCGCGGCCACAAGCTCCGTGCTGCCGGACAGCAGGCGAAGAACGGCCATGCCCAACACGGCTTTGTCCAGCTCCAGCATGAGAATCCCCTCTTCCCCCGTGGTGTTGTTGTTTTCACGCAACGGCGTCCGTTTGTCCAAAGCCTATGCGCCCGTCCCCCTGAACTTGTCACGCGCAAAATTGCTGACGGCGGTGAAGCGGAGTGAACGCGCCTGTGCTTGCCCTGGCACTGCTGAGCGCGGTGCCCTTCATCATGGTCCTCGGAAACTCCATGCTCATTCCCGTTCTGCCCCAAATCAAAGAAGCGCTGGACCTGACCTCGGTGCAGGCCAGCCTGCTGATCACCTTGTTTTCCGTTCCGGCCGGGCTGGTGATCCCCGTCGCGGGGATGTTGGCCGACCGCTTCGGGCGGAAGGCGGTGATCATCCCCGGACTCCTCCTGTACGGCGCCGGCGGCATCGTCGCCGGACTGGCCGCAACCTTGGCGGCAAAACCCTATCCGTGGATCCTGGCCGGGCGCATCCTTCAGGGCATCGGGGCGGCGGGGACGGCGCCCATTGCCATGGCCCTGGCCGGCGACCTGTTTTCGCGCCGGAAGCGGAGCCGCGCCCTTGGCGTGTTGGAAGCGGCCAACGGCGTCGGCAAGGTGCTCAGCCCCATTTTCGGTGCGCTGCTCGCCCTGCTCGCGTGGTACGCCCTCTTTTTCGCCTTCCCGGCCCTGTGCATTCCGGCAGCGGTGGGCATCGGGCTGTGGGTGCGCGAAACGCACAAGAAGGCAGACGCGCCGAGCATGGGGCGCTACAAGCGCGACATGGCGCGCATCTGGAAGCGCCAACGGCACTGGCTGCCGGTAGCCTTTTTGGCCGGGGCCGTCACGCTGTTCACCCTCTTCGGGACGCTGGTCTACCTGTCGGAAATCCTGGAGGACCGCTACCGCATCGACGGCGTGAAGAAAGGCTTTGTCTTGGCCATTCCCCTGCTGGCGATGAGCGCCACGGCCTACGGCACCGGCGTCTTGCTGCAGCGGCGCGCGCGGCTCCTGAAGCCCTTGATCGTCGGGGGACTCTTTCTCCTCGGTGTCGCCACCGCCGTGGCCCCGCTTTTGACCAGCGGCCCCTGGCTGGTGGCCGTGCTGTCGGCCAGTGCGATGGGCGCAGGGCTGGTGCTTCCCTGCTTGAACCTGCTCATCACGTCGGCGGTCGGTCCCCAAGAACGCGGCCTGGTCACCGCCTTGTACGGCAGCGTGCGCTTCTTGGGCGTCGCCGCCGGTCCACCGGTGTTCGGGGCGCTGCTGAAATGGAAGATCCTGCTCTTCGAGACGGTGGCGGCCCTGGCGCTCTTTACCGGGTACCTGGCGCTGCGGCGGATTGCCCACGCCACGCGCTTGCGCGGCCACAACGGCGAGATGCGCACCCTCCTCCGCAAGCCCGCGCTGGCGCTCGGAAAGTGACGGCGGGACAGCGGCCCGCATACACTGGCCGCAAACAGCTCCATGCAAGGAGGAGAATGCGGGTGGAACGCTCCGTCTCGCTGTCCTGGGGCCGGGAACTGGCCGATCCCTCCGCCTGTCGGCCCCCCAAACCGCGCCGGCGCGGTCTCACCATGGTTCTGGACAAGGGAATGGGCCTGGCCCAGTTTGCCGACTGGCTTCAGACGGTTGGCGACCATGTCGACATCGTGAAACTCGGGTTCGGCACCGCCGCGCTGTATCCCCCCGATGTGCTGCGAAGCAAAATTCGCCTCGCCGCCGAGCGGGGCGTGCAGGTGACGCCGGGGGGCACGTTTTTTGAGGTCGCCTTCGCCCGGCAGCAGGTCGCCGCCTACCTCGACCACGTGGCGCGCCTCGGCTTCACGGCCGTGGAAATCTCCGACGGCACCGTCTCCCTTCCGCGCGCCGAACGGACGCGCTGGATTCGCGAGGCGTTGGCCCGCGGACTCGTTGTGTACACGGAATATGGCAAGAAAAGCGGGGCCCCCCTGTCCCCGACCGCCCTCGTGGAAACGGCACAGGCCGATCTCGAGGCCGGGGCGTGTGCCGTCCTCGTCGAAGGCCGGGAGTCGGGTCGCGGCGTGGGCCTTTATGACCCCAGCGGGCGGCTTCGCGAAGACCTGCTCGACGACGTGCTGACGCATCTCGCCGACCTAAACCCCGCCCACCTCATCTGGGAGGCGCCGAAAAAGGACCAGCAGGCCGCCTTCCTGCGAACCCTTGGCCCGCACGTCAACCTGGGCAACGTGGCGCCGCACGACGCGATGGCCCTCGAAGCGATGCGCCGCGGGCTGCGCGGCGACACCCTGTCCCTCTACCTGGAACCCCGCTGAAGCCCTGCATGCCCCGCGCGGACAAGGGAGGCATGTGCCGGCCGCGCGCCGCGTACACATGCCATAGAGAGCTCGCGGACGAAACGGGGTTCGGGCATGAACGGCGAAATGATGCTCCTGCTGCTCATCCTCATCGGCCTTTTTGGCCGGTCACCGGTGATCGCCACGGCGGCCAGTTTTTTGTTGATTTTGAAGCTGACCGCGCTGGATCGCTTTCTTCCCACAGTGGAGCGGCGGGGACTGGAGCTTGGCCTGCTCTTTTTGATGATGTCCGTCCTCGTCCCGTTCGCGTCGGGCAAAATCACCTGGAGCGACCTGGGACGCTTTTTCACCTCGCCGCCGGGTCTCCTGGCCATCCTTGGCGGGGCCCTCGCCACCTACCTGAACGGCAAGGGCCTTGAGCTGCTCCGCTTTGAACCCGAGTTGATCGTCGGCCTCGTCGCCGGTTCCATCATCGGCATTGTGTTCTTCAAGGGCATTCCCGTCGGCCCGCTGATGGCCGCCGGCCTGACCGTCCTCTTCTTCCGCGTGCTCGAGTGGTTCATGCGATAGGGCGGACAGACGCCGCCCAAAACGGCAACATCCCTGCCCCGTTTGGCGGCAGGGATGTGGGCGTTCGACGCCTTGGCGTCTTTTGGATCCTCAGTACGAAACGGTTGGGTTGTCCAGATTGGGCCGCGCCGGTTCGGAAATCTGGGTAAGGGCCTGCGCCGCCTCGTCCTGATGGATGTCGCGCACCGCCAGATCGCCGAGGGCGACAATGCCGACCAGACGGCCGTTTTCGTCGACGACCGGCAAGCGGCGGATTTGCCGCTGGGCCATCAGCTCGGCGGCTTCGTCAACGGTCATGTCCGGACGGCCGACGACGACATCCCGGGTCATAATAGCCGACACGGCCGTGGAATTGGGGCTTTTCTCCGCAATCCCGCGGATGACGAGGTCGCGGTCGGTCACCATGCCGATCACGCGCCCGCTTTCATCGACCACGGGAATCCCCCCGACATTCAGGTCGCGCATCTTCACCGCAGCTTCGTACACGTTGTCTTGCGGGGTGCAGGTGGCAACATTCGTCGTCATCACGTCGCGCAAAAGGGTCATCTCGCATCCTCCTCCCTTTCACTTTTACTATGGCCCCGCGCCCCCGGCGTTATGCACGGGCACACCGCACGATTCGGTGACAACAATTGCATGACGCGGCAAAACGATTTATGATGGTGAGGGACCACACTGGCAGAGGAGGATCGGCCATGGTCATTGCCAACACCGGGCTTGCGGGAATCGAACGAACGCTGGGCGAATTGGACGCGCTCATGGACGATCTTGGGTTTGTCCGGTGGGCCTGGGATTACGACAAAGCCCATTACGACTTTAAAATCGAAGACAAACAGACGGGCGCCACGTATTTCCTGCGCGTGCCCGCCGAAGCGATCCGCGGGCGCCTGGAAAACCCCTTGGCGGTGCTGAAACTGAAGGATCCCCTCATCGCCAAGCACCTCTTTCCGCACGGCCTCGACTACGACGCGCCCATTCCCCCCGCCGTCGAGGAAGCGGCCAAACGGACTCTCAACGAACTGAAAGCGGCCCTGGAAAAAGAGGAATCGCGCTAACGCATCGCGAATGAAGAGAGGAGCAATCCTCTCTTTCCTGTTTTTTGTCAGGCAATGGATTTGAGGAGGCCGCCATGGAACCCAAACGCGGAACGCCCGATTTCGTGCTGTTTTTTCTCACCCTCGCCCTGGTGGGCTTCGGCCTCGTGATGATCGCCAGCGCCAGCCAGGTGATCGCCTACTGGTATCGGGACGATCCCTTTTATTTTGTCAAGCGCCAGCTCGCGAGCGCGGGAGTCGGCCTCGTGGCCATGCTCGTGGCCATGAACATCCCCTATCGGGTGTACAAACGCTTCTTTCTGCTCATCGCGGCGGCGTCGTTCCTCTTCCTGTTGACCGTGTTTCTGCCCGGCGTCGGAAAAGAGGTGAACGGCGCCCGGGGATGGATCGCCCTGGGATCCCTACAGCTTCAGCCGGCGGAATTTGCCAAGCTGGGCCTCATCCTCTATCTGTCGGCGCTGATCGCCAAAAAGGGCGAGCGGTTTCGCGACTTTCAGACCGGCTTGCTGCCGCCGCTCATCGTGACGGGCCTCTTCTTTTTGGTCATCCTGCTGCAGAACGATCTCGGCACAGGGCTCGTGCTCATCGCCACGGCGGGCGTCGTACTCGTCGTGGGCGGGGCCAACCTGCGCCATCTGCTGAAGCTGGGGGCCCTCGCCCTTGCCCTCATCATCGGGTTTGTGCTGATGGCGTCCTACCGCGTCGAACGGTTCACCGCCTTCCTCGACCCGTGGAGCGAGCCGCAGGGCGCATCGTACCAGCTCATCCAGTCGCTCTATGCCATCGCCCACGGCGGGGTCACCGGAGCGGGGTTTGGGCAGAGCATCCAGAAATACTTCTACCTCCCCTTTCCGCACACCGATTTCATCTTCGCCGTCTTCGCCGAGGAATTCGGATTTGTCGGCTGCGTCCTGTTTGTGCTCGTCTACGTGCTCTTTTTGTGGCGGATGCTGATCCTCAGCCTGCGCTGTCCGGATCCCTTCGCCCACCTGCTGGGGACGGGCATCGTCGGGATGATCGCCATCCAAGCCCTGATCAACCTCGGAGGGGTTACGGGCATGCTGCCCATCACCGGCGTCCCGCTGCCGTTTATCAGCTACGGCGGTTCGTCGCTCATCGTCTGCATGACGGCGACCGGGCTTGTGCTGAGCCTTTCCCGGGAGTCGGCCCGCCGGAGCGCCCAAGCCCCCGCACGCCACCGCCATCCCAAGGTGCGCACCTTGAACGCGTAAAAAAACAGGACGGTGCCCCACGCGGTCACCGTCCTGTTTTCGTTTGTCCCCGCGCTTCCCAGTCGACCCCTTCGACGCGGACATTCACCTCGACCACGCGCAGGCCGGTCATGCGCTCCACGGCGTCCTGGCCCAATCCTCAGCCCTTCCGCTCGCCATTCTGACGACGCCGTCGGTATCCGCCGCCGCGATTCCGGCGATGAGGGCCACGACGTCCTCGGCGATGCGCACATCTCCCTCACGCCCCATCGCCCGTCCCTGGCCTCCCTCGGGTTAGAGCGCCTTGACCAGGCCGCCGTCAATCAGCAGCGTTTGTCCCGTCACGTAGGTGTTGGCTTCCGAAAGCAGGAACGCGGCCACCCGCGCAAACTCTGCGGGGGCACCGTACCGGCGAAGCGGAATGAGCGCCTCCGTCTCCCGCTGCACGTCCTCGCGCGACCGGCCTTCCCGGGCCGCGCGCGCCTCGTCCAGCTCGCGCAGCCGGTCGGTGGCGATGCGCCCTGGACAAAGGGTGTTGACCAGGATGCCCTCCGGCCCCAGTTCAACGGCCAGCGTTTTCATCAGCGCCTGCACACCGGCGCGCATCACATTGGAGAGAACCAATCCCGGAATGGGCTCCTTGACGGACGACGAAGCGATCGCCACGATCCGCGCCCCGCCCGCGCGGCGCATCAGAGGCAAAAAGGCGCGCACGAGGCGCACGGCGCTCAGCAGGTTGGTCTGGAACGCCTGTTCCCATGCCTCGTCCGAGAAGGAGGCAAAGGGGCCGCTGGGCGGTCCCCCGGCATTCAGCACCAGGGCGTGCACCCGGTCGAAACGGTTTTCCACCTCGGCCGACAGCCGGTGAATCGCCTCAGGCTGGCTCACGTCCGCCGCGATGGCCAGGGCGACGGGACGACCCGTCTCCTCCTCCAGTTTTGCGGCGGCCTGCGCCACGCGCTCGCGATCGCGGCTGCAGATGACGACGTGGGCCCCCTCGCGAAGAAGCTCGGCGGCAATGGCGTACCCGATCCCCTTACTCGCCGCCGTGACGACGCACACCTTGCCGTCGAGACCAAGCTCCATCTCCTCATCCCCCTCTTTCTGCTCTGCGGTGGAACGGAAAACGGTGGACCCGCCTCTTCGTTTCGACGCGCACCGCGCCGTTCCCTGCTTCCCTCCCCGCCCAACTTCGCTCCTTCCCCGGGCCGTTGAAACGCGGGCCTCAATGGTTCACTTTGTGCTTTTGAGACAGGCCATCCTCTTTCAGGTCCACAGAAACGGTTCCGTCGGGGAGAAGGGCCATGTAATCGACGTCGGCAAGGGTCACGTTGCGCCGCGCCAGCTCCCTTTCCAGCCACGTGCGATCCAGTTGGTTTTCGGCCAGGTTCTTGTCGATGATCGTCCCGTCCACCACAAGAGGATACGCCAAAGGGGCCGGCTCCTTCGTGCGGATGACGCTGAGGGAGCCGTTGGGCTCCACAATGGCCGTCTGCACGTCGGCCAGCTGAAAGATGCCCTTTTGGCGGAGCATCATCATCAGGTCGTCATGGGTGAGGCGCAACTTTTTGAGGTTCTCCTCCAGGATTTTGCTTTGGTGCACGACAAGGGTAGGCTCCCCTTCCAGGAGCAGGCGCCCCCGGTACGACTTGAGGCTGACCCAGCTCATTGTGGCCATGAGCACAACCCACAAGACCAGGGCGAAAAGGGACGCCACCAGGCCGATCGTCCGGTCCACCACCGCCTGGGCGGCAATGGAACCCAGAACGATGCCGGTGACGTAATGGAAATACGTGAGCTGACCGATCTGCTTCTTGGCCTCCAGCCGCGTGACCAGAAGCAGCGCGGCGAAAACGAGCAGCGTGCGCACCGTGATGTCTACGATGAGCGGCATCGTCTGTCTCCTCCCTTCGGGGCATGGCACATGGCTCCCTCCATAACCTGCCCCGGGAGGGTATCCCTTATCACCGGCTACATCATCCGGTACTCGTCGAGAAACCGGATGAACGCCAGCGGCAACGCCACCAGCTGAAGGCCCACGAACGGAGCGGCCAACAGAAAGCCGAGCAGCTTCACCACGCTCACCGCGCTCACCTTCCTTGCCGGAGTGGGATTTCCATTATACGTCGACAGCCTCCGGCATTCCTGAGAAGGCGATGAGAAAACGATGAGCGTTCGCGAAAAAAGATCCGGCTTGGGTCATTCCCCGCGGTACCGCGGGAGGCAGACGCGGAAGGTCGTCCCCTGCCCGAGGGCGCTTTCCACCTCGATGCGGCCGCCATGGGCCTGGACGATGGCCTTCGCAATGGCCAGTCCCAAACCGCTGCCCCCGCGCCGACGCGCGCGGGCCTTGTCGACGCGGTAGAACCGCTCGAACACAGCAGGGTCAGGTTGACCAGCGCCTTGGGGCCTTTCGCCTCCGGTTCCGTTTCCAGGCGGGCCAGAAACAGGAGGTCATGGGTCAGCCGCTTCATGCGCGTGACATGGTGCTCGATGGCCGCCAGCGCCTCGTCGCGCACCGAGGGGTCGGCGGCCCCCCAGCGGCGCAGAAGGCGCAGGTACCCCTCGATTACCGTCAGCGGCGTCTTCAGCTCGTGCGACGCGTCGGCGACAAACTGGCGCTGTCGGCTCAAGAGGGCATTGATGCGCCCCAGCAGGTCGTTGAAGGTGGACGCCAGTTCGGCCAGCTCGTCACGGCTATTGGGCACGGGGACGCGGGGTTCGGGAACGGACGGGGAGATGCTGCGAACGGTGCGAATCATGCTCGTCACCGGACGAAACGCAAGGCGCGTCATCCCGTACCCTCCGACCACCGCCCCAACCAGGACGAACGCCGAGCCGAGAACCGTGGTCTTGACCACCCGTTCCATGTGGCGGCGGGCTTCGCCCATGGCCGAGGCCAAAACCAACACTTCGTCCCCGTTGCTGGTGAGGGGAAGGGTTACCGTGAGAACCGGCGCGGAAGCCCCGCCCCCAGTGGGCGGCGAAGCGCGAAAGAGGCCGTGCGGATCGGCTTCGGCCACCACCACCCCCCGTTGCAGCAGGCGAACCGCTTCCTGGTCTCCCACGTGCGAGCGCAGCCAGGCATTCTGATCCGTCAAGTAGGGGCGAACTTCATGGTACAACTCCACGAGGTCGTGCACCTTGTCGGAAAGCCGCTCCCGTTCGGCGTACTGAAAATATTCCCACAACACGCGGTACACGAAGACGTTAAACAGCAGAAGGAGCGCCACCAGGCCGATGGTGGAAAACAGGGTCAGCCGCCACTTGATGCCCATGGGTCTCACTCCCGCGCCACATAGCCGACGCCGCGCACCGTCTGGATGACCTTCTCGCCAACGGGACCCAACTTGCTGCGCAGGTAGCGGATGTACACGTCCACCACGTTGGAGTCCCCCGTGTACGCGTAGCCCCAAACGCGGTCCAGGATCACATCGCGCGACATGACGTGGTTTTTGTTGCGAACGAGGAACGCCAGGAGGTCAAATTCCCGGGCGGTCAGGTCTACCTCCCGGCCCTGAACGAAGACACGCCGCCCTTTCACATCAATCCGAATCCCGCCACACTCGTACACCCCGGCGTCGCGCCGCTCCTTGCGAAAGAGGGCGCGAATGCGGGCCAGAAGCTCCTCGATGGCAAAGGGTTTCGTCACGTAGTCATCGGCACCGCTGTCAAGGCCAAGCACCTTGTCCGAGACGCTGTCGCGCGCCGTGAGCATGATGATGGGGACATCTTTTTCCGCCCGCACGCGGCGGCACAGCTCGATCCCGTCGAGCGACGGCAGCATGATGTCGAGCAGGATCAGGTCCCACGTCTGGGTGAGGGCGAGCGCCAACCCTTCCCGACCGTCGTGGCAGATATGGGTACGAAACCCTTCATGTTCCAATTCCAATTGCAAAAAGCGCGCCAGGTGCACCTCATCTTCGACAATCAGCACGCGCTTGGCGTCCATCTTTTCCGTTCCCCCCTCCGTCGCCCTCCATTATAGCACGCCGTACAGCGGCGTCGTTCCGCGCCACATGCATGGGCCGTTTCGGGAGGTGGAAAACTATCCCTCGACGGGATGGGGGTGAACCGCATGTCGTTCAGCCTGCTCGTGTTCGTGCGCAGCCTGATCGCCTTTGCCGCCCTGTTTCTCTTTGCCCGCATCATTCGAAAACAGCAGATCGGCCAGATGACCCTTTTCGAGTACCTGACCGGCATCACCATCGGCTCCATCGCCGCGTCCCTGTCGGTCGAATTGGAAGACGAACCGGTGCCCACCCTGGTCGGCATTGCCACCTGGGGCGGCATCACACTGGGGATTGCCGTTGTCAGCCTGAGGAGCCAACGCCTGCGCCGCTTTTTCGAGACGGAACCCCGCGTTCTCATCCGTGACGGCCGCATCATCGAAGAAAACCTGCGCAAAGAGCGCATGACCATGGATCAACTGCTCATGAACCTGCGCCTCAAAAACGTGTTTCGTGTGGAAGACGTCGCCTATGCCATTTTGGAAGCCAACGGCCAGGTGAGCGTGCTCCCGAAGGCGGACAAGCGTCCCCTCCAGCCCCACGACCTGAATCTGCCCGTCTCTGCGGAATCGCTGCCCTTCACGGTGATCAAAGACGGCCAGATCAACCACCAGCGGCTGGCCGAGGCGGGACGCACCACCACCTGGCTCATGGGGGAACTGAAGCGCCAGGGCATCGACCGTGTCGAAGACGTCTCCCTCGCCCAACTGGACGATCAGGGGAAGCTGTTTGTCGACCGCAAGGGGGAGTGGGAAGAAGGGGCCTACCCGTCCGGTAAGCAGCTTGTGGCCAACCTGGAGAAGCTGCTGGTCGACCTGCACCAATTCGCCCTGGAAACCGACGATCCGCGCGCCCGCCGCGACTACCGGCGCGCGGCGCAGCATGTGGAAACCATCCTGGGGCGCCTCAAACGCCATTTTCGCGAAACGACGAAGGAGGGATAACGTGCGGCTGCGGCTTTTGGCGTTGGCCCTGTTGGGATGCCTCGGGCTGGGGCTTGCGGCCGGATGCGCCAATCCCTTTAAAGCGCCCTTGTCGCCGGAGCAGGACGTGCTCGGGGCCGCCCGCGCCACCCTGCGCGCCGTGGAAGAGGGGCAATGGGCCACCGCAGACGAACAGTACGGCCGGCTCGTTGCCGCGTGGCGGGCCATCCACCGCCGCGTCTACCTGAACGCCGACGAGGGAGACATCCGCGCCTTCGAGGAAACCCTGTCCGAACTGCGCGCCTACCTGCGCCACCGGGAACAAACCGATGCTCTGGCCACGCTCTATCGGTTGGAAACGCTGTGGCACGACATCGCCAAATTCTAAGTCGCGGACAAACGCCCCCTCTGCACGAGGGGGCGCCGCCGTTGTTATTGCTTCTTGTACTGCGGCTCTTGCTGCATCACGTAGTTCACGCGGCTTTGGAGCGAGTTGACCACGCTGTCCATTGTCTGGGCCAGCTGCTGGTACAGCTGCTTGGCCTGCTGGTCTTGCGTTTCCAGGGCGTAAGACTTGAGGTCCGCCGCGACGCCTTGGGCGCTCGCCAGCGTCGTCTGCAGGCGGCTGCCAATGGTCATGCGTTTCACCTCCTCTCCGTTTGTCCACCCCTAATATGAGCGCTCCGCTCCACTTTTACGTCTGGAATTTGCTGTGGGACGAGACGCCACCCGCGTTCGACCATGCGCACCACGGCGGCGCGGAGGGTCAGGGGGCTTCGGGCCTTCTCCGGCGAAAGAGGAGGAGCGAGAAAGCCGGCCGGCCGCGATCCGCGCCCGGCATCGCGCTCGAACGCTTCCAACAGGCGATCGAATTCGCCGAGGGTCACGTGCCGTCGCTGGCGCAGCTCGCGAGCCAGATCCGCGCCGCGATGGCCAAACACGTGGCTCAGCAACGCGGTCAGCTCGTTTCCGGTCAAGCCCCGGCCCTGTGCCGAATCGGTCAGGCCCAGGCGGCGCAACAATTGCGCCAGGCGCTGCGCAACCGTGTCCACTCGCCGTTCGTACGTGACTGCGGCTTCCCGCAGCGCGGCGGCCACATCCACCTGTCCATGTCCGTACAGCGGATCCCACCCCGGACGTCCGAGGTCCCGGGACGTGCGGATCAAGAGGGCCATCACTTCCCGGTTGCTCAGGGTGGGGTTAACCGAACGAACCAGCGCGGCCACACCGGCCACATGGGGGCTGGCCATCGACGTCCCCGACAGGGCGGCGTATTGGTTGTTCGGGAAGGTGCTGGCGATGTCGTCTCCCGGGGCGGTCAGGTCGATCGACGAGCCGTAATTGGAATAGGAGGCCAACTGCCGGTCGGGCCGCAGGGCGGAAACGGCCAGCACCTCCGGATAGGAGGCCGGGAAGCCCGAGTCCGGCAACGCGTCGTTGCCGGAGGCGGCAACGAGAACCACATCCCGTTCAAAGGCGTACCGCACGGCATCGCGCAGGTACCGGGACTCCACGTAGTTTCCCAAACTCAGGTTGATCACCTTTGCCCCGTTGTCCGTGGCCCAGATGATGCCGTCGCCGACATCAAACAGGTTGCCGGCCCCATTGGCATCCAAGACCTTGACCGGCATGATGCGGCACTGCCATGTCACACCGGCCACACCGCGGTGGTTGTTCGTCCGCGCGGCGATAATTCCGGCCACGTGGGTGCCGTGCCCTTGATCGTCTTGCGGGGGGGCGCCCGGGTTCAAAATGTTGCGTCCCGGAACCAGTTGCCCGCGCAAGTCCGGGTGATCGAGATCGACGCCGGTGTCAACGACGGCGACGATGACCGTCGGTTCGCCCGTTGAAATTCGCCATCCGCGCTCACTGCCGATGAGCTGCAGGTTCCACTGGTAGGGACGGTAAAATTCGTCGTTGGGCACCCGTTTGCGTGCACGGGTGTCCGGCCGATTCGACGGCGGCCCTTTGGCGTCGCCTTCGCGAATCGTGTGGGTTTGAAAGACGTAGTTGGGTTCGACGTAAGTCACCCCTTTGTCGCTGAAGAAGCGAATCAGTTCCTCGGTGCTCTTGGTGCGCGAACGCACGATGCAGACGAGATGGTTGTGGCGAACATGCACGGCATCCACCGTATCCAGCCACCGGCGCATCGTCTGCTCGTCCGGGTGGCGGGCAAACCGGATCACCACTTCGCCTTCGCGGTAATGCAGCGCGTTGGGCTGGCCGCGCGCCTGCAGGCGGGGGTCCGCGGTCGGCGCGGGTGCACGCATCCGGGCATTCTCGTCATGCGCCGGCGGCTGTGCCAAGCGCACGCTGGGCAAAAGGGCCACCGCCAGGACCATCGCCAACCACCAAAGCCTGCGCGTCACCGCAATCCCTCCTCGCAAACCGGCATCGCCTTCTCCACCTCGCCCAAACTTGTGCTCGAGGTCTGCCCCCTTAGTTTGCCGCGTTCCGCCCTTACGCCCGTCGAGAAAAAAAGGAAAGGCCCCGATGTCGGGGCCAAACGGTTCAGGGTTTTTCCTCGCCCATACCGCGAGGAAGAAACGGCGGACGGTTCGAGTGGGGATCATTTGGTGAAGATGTGCTTGCCGATGCGTTTGATTTGCGGTCGGCTCCAAATCCACTTGGAGGTGGAACGGTCGGGATTGAAGTAGTAGAGGGCGCCGCCGGTGGGATCCCAACCGTTCAACGCGTCGATGACGGCTCGCCGCGCCGACCGGTCGGGCGTGAGCCAAATTTGCCCGTCGCTGACGGCCTCAAAGGCGAGCGGCTCGAAGATCACACCGGCCGGCGTGTTGGGAAAGGCCCCGCTTTCCAGGCGGTTTAAGATCACCGCGGCCACCGCCACCTTCCCCACGTACGGTTCACCACGCGCCTCGGCGTGGACCGCGCGGGCCATCAATTCGATGTCGCGGGCGGAAAAGCCCCGGAACCCTGGCGTTTGCACAGGGCGACGCACCGGTGGACGGGCCGGCGTCGCAACGCGCGGAGGCGCAGAAGGCGCCACCTGGCGCGGAGGAGCAGGCTGCTGCGGCGCGACGCGGGCCTCCATTCCCCACCGCCAGTGCTTGGTGGCCGCCCACAGTTTGCCCTGGGTGCGCACCCCGGCAATGCCGTCGACGGGAAGGCCAAAGCGGGCTTGGAACGTCCGCACCGCCCGCAGCGTGCGCCAGCCGTAGCGCCCGTCGATGGGCCCGGGATCGTAGCCGAGAAACTTCAGGCGCGCCTGCATCTCGCGCACCCGCGGTCCCCGTGATCCCATTTTCAGAATCGGGATGGTCGGTTTGCCGGCGCGCTTTTCCAATCCGGGATACCAGTGTTTCGTGGCCTGCCACAGCTTCAACTTGGTGCGTGGCCCGACCACGCCATCAACCCGCAAGCCCCATCGGTATTGAAACTGACGCACAGCCAGGTACGTCCGACGGTCGAAGTGGCCGTGAATCGGTCCCGTATAGAGTCCCAACAGTTTGAGACGGCCTTGCAATTCGTAGACATCGCCACCGCGCATGCCCATCCACAGCGTCTGCTGGCCGAATGCAACCGCCCTCTCCGTCATGGGCGGCAGGGTGGTCGAGGCCAAGAGGGCAACAAGCAGCGCGAAAAGAAGCTGCCATCGTTTTGCCATCGCCATTCCTCCCGGTCGGGACTTGGTCGTCCATAGTGTTCCGACCGGGGGAGGTGTTTTATGCACACCCTGGGAAAAGACAAAAAGACCCTATGGGTCACCGGCAGCGGGCCTCATCAGAGGGATCCTCACCCTTTGTCCCTTTGGCTACCGCCGTTGGTTGTAGGCCTCATGGATCTTGGTCAGTTTTTGCTCCAATTCATCGAGCAGTTGTTTGCCCGTCGCCTCGTCGATCAGCCCCAAGCGGACCGCAAAATCGATTTCCCGCGAGAACCCAAACATCTGCGTGTCCAGGACCTCTTCGTAGAGCGGGCATTGGGGCGTGGTCAAGTTTTCCATTTGCACCTCGATCAACTTGCTGATTTTTTCCGCGTCAGCCTGGAGCAATTTGAGGGCTTTTTGACTGACTTCGGTGGCGATGTTGGTGGACAAGACCATCCCTCCGATCCAACGGTTCGTTCACCGCTATTGTATCATAACCGCCCCCTGCGGACTAGAAGAGGGAGAGGCGCAGGACCCCTGCCAGATCGGTCAGCAGCGAAAGGCCGGCGACACTGTTCCCCTTGTCATCTAAGGCGGGCCCATACACACCCAGGCCCACGCGCTTCGGAACCGCGGCCAGCACGGCGCCGGAGACGCCGCTTTTGGCGGGAATGCCCGCCTGCACGGCAAAGCGTCCCGATTCGTTATAAAGCCCGCACGTCACCATCAGCGCGCGGGCAATGCGCACCACCTCCCGCGGCACCAGTTGCTCACCCGACCACGGGGCCACGCCGTCAAAGGCCAACACCGCCCCCATGCGGGCCAGATCGGCGCATGTCACCTCGATGGCGCACTGCTGAAAATAGACGGCCAGCACCTCCTCCACGTCGGCTTCCCGAGGCAACGCGCCTATGGCGCGCATGAAATACGCCAGCGCCCGGTTCCGGTCACCGGTCTCCCACTCCGAGCGATACACCCGCTCATTGATCGCCACCGCGTCGTTGCCACACAGCCGGCGGACAAAGGACAGCAGCCGGGCGATGCGCGCTTCAGCGGTCTCACCCGCAACGAGCCACGTAACGGCAATGGCTCCCGCGTTGATCATCGGGTTGAGCGGCTTGGCCGGATCGCGCAGCTCCAGCTTGAGGATGCTGTCAAAGGGTTCACTCGTCGGCTCCATGCCGACATGCTGAAACACCGTATCCGGCCCGCGGTCCATGAGGGCGAGGAGTAAGGCAGGCACCTTGGACACGCTCTGCAACGTAAAGGGTACGTCGGCGTCCCCCGCCGCCACGATGCGCCCATCGGCCAGGCACACGGCCACACCCAAGTGCAGCGGATCGGCATCGCCCAACGCCGGGATGTAGGTGGCCAGCTTCCCCTTTCGGGCCACGGCCCGGTGGGCGTCGACCCGTTCGCGCAAGAGGCGCTCCAGCGCGTCGGGGCTCATTTCCCCGCGCCCGCTATCGGAACCCATGGTTTGCGACACCTCCTTTTCGCTTGTAGTGTGCCGCCCCCCGCGCCGACGCTATGCCGGCGATCCGCGCGTGTCCGCCCGGCCGTGCTATAATGGGAGCACGACGAACAACGGGAAAGGAGGTTGCGCCCCCGATGGCGGACGTCATCGTCATCAAAGGAAAGGTGCGCTACACCATCACCCTCGACCCCACCGTGTGGATTTTCGACGACCGAAAAGTGCCAATGGCCCAGGCCTTTGATCCGGCACGTGAAACCGAAGAAAAGGCGGCACGCCGGGACGCGGAAGCGCTGACGGCCGCCGAACGGTGGGTCGCCGCCTTGCGCGACGGCGCGGTGCCGACCGCCAAGAGTGAAGCCCTGCACGCGGCCAAACAGGCGCTGGAAGGCGATTGGGGAATGCCACTGGCCCCCTTCCTGCAAAACGCCGGCCCTGACCCCGACGCCACCGCCGTGATCTGTCACCTGGAAAACGGCGAACGCGTTGCCCTGTCCATGGAGGAGGCCAAGGGGGCCATTCTCCAGTTCGCCAAGGACGGCAAGCCGATTCGCGACGAGGGTCCGGTTCACCTCTATTACGGAGACGGCCGCAACCGCGACAACCCCATCAAAGGCATCGCCGTGATGGAAGTGGTGTGACCCCTTCCTCGCTGGCAGCCTCAACAAAAGCAAGCGCCCTCCCACGGCGCTGTGCCGTGTGGAAGGGCGCTTGCCGGCGAGTACGCGGTGGTTTTTTACGTGGGCACCTCTACTTCCGGTCGCGCCCCGACGCGGGCATAGGGCTTCGTGTGCGCAGCCAGCGGGGCGGTTTCAGCTCGGCCACACCGATACCAAACAGGATCAACGCGACACCCAACCACTGCCAAAGGGAAACCGCCTCGCCGAGCACGAAGCGGGACATGAGCACCGCCGTGGGCAATTCGGCGGAACCCAAGATGGACGCCAGGCCGGGGCCGATGTGGGGGACGCCGTAGGTAAAAAAGAGCGTCGGCAGCACGGCGCCGAACAAAGCCAGCAAAAATCCCCACAGCGCCAAACGCTCCGCCAAGCTGCCGTCAACCAGGAAGACAGGAGGATACACGAGGAGGGTGGCGACAAAGGAGCCGGTAATCATGATCGGGCTGCGCAGCCACGGCGACACCGTCGGCGCCACGCGTCCGCTGAGGTAGATAAACAAGGCGTAGGAGACGGCGGACAAAAAACCGAGGCCGAGGCCGAGAAGCGGCAAGCGGTCCAGATTGCCTTCGAGCAGGCCGCTGGCCAGCACCGTCCCCGCGAGCAACACGGCCACGGACACCCCTTTCATCGCCGGGGGCGCCTTGCGCGTCGTCAGGGCCTCAAGCAGCACCCCAATCCACGTGAATTGGAACAGCAGCACAATGGCGATGGAGGCGGGAATGTAGCGGAGCGAAGCGTAATAGAAAATCCCTGTGATGCCCACCAGCGAACCGGCGGCGGCGATTTTCATCACCTCGCGCCACGAAAGGCGCACCCACTGGCGGCGAAACGGCCACGCCAAGGCCCAGAGCATCAACATGCCAAACAGCATCTGGCTTCCCGTCACGTGCCCCGTGTCGTAACCGTCGGCGTAGGCCAGTTTGACAAAGGTGGAGAGCACGCCGTAGCTGCACGCCCCGAGAAAGACCAACACCACCGATCGCGCGTACACGTCCATCACTCCTGATTCAACCTCAGCCTGAACGCCAAACCCCTTTCAGCCTACCAATCTCCCGGGGGATTGTAAAGCGAACGCGTGACGGGGTGTGCAGCTTCGGCTCGCCTGCTATAATCGAGGGTGGCAACCGAAACCGATAGGGGGAACCGGCATGAACGCGCAAGGCTTGCGACCGCTGTCCCCGGCCTACGATCCGTGGGACCCCTTTGATACACGGCTCGCCGAGGGCGAGTACCGTCTCACCAGCGTAGAGTTTACCGTAACAACATTATGTAACCTTCGTTGCGAACATTGCGCCGTCGGCGACACCTTGACGACACGCCAAGCGCAGGCGCTGCCGCTCGACCTGCTCTTGCGTCGCCTCGATGAAGTCCCGACGCTCACCACGCTGTCCATCACCGGCGGAGAACCCCTGCTGCACCGCGCAACCGTCGAGGACTACGTCGTCCCGCTCCTGCGCTATGCCCGCCAGCGCGGGCTGCGCACGCAGATCAACACGAATTTGACCCTGGATCCGGCCGTCTACGAGCCGATCCTCCCGTACCTCGACGTGCTGCACATTTCCTTTAACTACACCTCGGCCGACGACTTTGTCGCCATCGCCTTTGACAAGGCCGGCCACACGGTCAGCCCGGCCCACGGGCGGAAGCTGTACGAGCAGCTGGTTTCCAACATACGCGATTTTGCTCAGCGGGGGGTCTTCGTCTCCGCGGAAACGATCCTGACCGAACGCACGGCGCACAAGATCGGCGCCATCCACCGATTGATCGCCGAGTTGGGATGCCGGCGGCACGAGGTCCATCCCCTTTACCCGGTCGACTTTGCCCGCACGATGCGCCTCCTCTCCCTCGACGAGCTGCGTGCGGCCATCCACCGCCTTCTCGACGAGCGGGTGCCGTCGGTGTGGATCCTCTTCGGCACCCTGCCTTTCTTCGCCTGCAGCGACAATCCGGATGACCTGGCCCTGATCCGCCGCCTTCATGAAACGCCGAATGTCACGGTGCGCAACGATCCCGACGGCCGCAACCGCCTCAACGTGAGCATTTTCACCGGCGACATCATCGTCACCGATTTTGGCGACGTCGGGCCCTTGGGGAACATCCGGACCGATTCCCTCGTCGAGGCCTTTGCCCGCTGGCAGGAACACCCGGCAGGCCGCCGATATCGCTGCTTCTGTCCCCAGTCCCGGTGTTGCGGCCCCAATCTCCTGGTAGCCCAAAGCTACTATCCCGACGTGGATTTCACCACGCGAACCGGCGCGCCGCTCGCCGACGCGGCCTCTCTGCCGACCCGGTAACCCAAACGCTCCCGGCCTTGGCTCAATCCGCCGGGAGCGTTTTGCTGGAGAGCGCCTGTCCACCTTCCGGCTGTTTGGACGCCCTTTCCTTGCGCTTACCGCTTGGGGGGCGTGTCCTGCTCTTTCTTTCGCCGGTAATGGCGGAGCAGGGCTTTTGCGCTGCGATCGGCCTGGTCCATCATGCGCACCATGCCTTCGAGCGCTTCGAACAGATGGCGCAGTTGGGAAAACCGTTCCGCCATCGACAGATGCCGGGTGCTCCGACCGAAGGGCCTGCCGTGCTCGTCATGTGGATCCAGCACCGACACCGCCTCCCTCGCTCGAACCTCTCCTACCGTTACGGTATTGTGGTGCTTGAGCGAAGGCGACGGGGCAACGGCCCGATTCCGCCGCACCGCTCTGAAAGGCTGGGCAGCCGGATGCGTCGCCACCCGGCACGGCGTGTTCCCGCCGCTACCGCGCGTAGAGATCGGGCCGCCGATCGGAAAAGACCGGAATCGCATGGCGCGCCTTGGCCACGCGGTCCAGGTGGACGTCGGCGATCAGGATCTCTTCCCGCTGCAGCGCCTCGCAGACAATCTCCCCCCACGGGTCGACGACCATGGAATGGCCGCAAAAGGACGTTCCCTTGGCCGTTCCGACGCGATTGCAACCGACGACATAGAGTTGGTTTTCAATAGCCCGGGCGATGAGGAGCTGGCGCCAGTGATTCAGGCGGGGATGCGGCCACTGCGCGGGAACGAACAGCACCTGTGCGCCGGCAAGGGCGGCGGTGCGCACCCATTCGGGAAAGCGCACGTCATAGCAGATCACCGTCGCGCACGGCACGTCGTCGATGCGGTAGACGGCGCACGCATCGCCGGCCTGGAAATGGCGGTGTTCCTCCATCGGGCGAAACAGGTGCGCTTTCCGATACGTGGCGATCACGTCGCCCTTTTTGGAAAAGACAAACGACGTGTTGTAGATTCCGTCGGACCGCTTTTCGGCGATGGAGCCGGCCACGATGGCCACGCCCGCATCGCGCGCGACGGCCGACAAGAACGCCTTGGTCTCCTCTCCTTCCCAATCCGCAAGCTGCTCCAGCCGATCCAGATCATACGCCGTGTCCCACAATTCCGGGAACACCACCACATCCGGGTGGTGCGGCATGGCCTGTTCGATCCGTTGGGCCACTTTGTCGCGGTTCGTCCGCGGCGCGCCAAAGGCAATGTCCATCTGCACGACGGCAATGCGAAGTTTCGCGTCCATCGGCTCTCCCCCCCTTGACGGCCCACAGGCTCTCTTCCTTCTGATTCGCGCTAGCCGTTGGACAATCCTTCCGCCGGCCCTCGGGTCGGCGTCCACGTCGTCCGCACCCATTCGCGAAACTGCGCGTAGCGCTCCCCGCCGAGCAGCTTGCGCACCAGTCGGTCCACGTGTTTCAACACGCGCTGTTCATCGCGCTTCACTTGCAAGAGAACGTCTTGTGCCGCTGCATTGTCCACGGCGAGCGTCGCGGTACGTTCCTGCCGATAGCGCTCGACCTTGAGCAACGCTTCCTGTTCGTAACGGGCCACTTCCACAAGATGGCCCCATTCCTCGGCCGTGAGGTTGAGCAGCGCGGCCAGGCGTTTGGCCGAATCCTGAACCTCACCAGTAGGCGACAGCAACAGGCGGTGCAGCACCGGTTGCCGCAACCACGGGTCGGCCGGATCCGCCGCCTCGTTTTCCGGTCCGGCGTCGCCCGGCGTGGCCGTCCCCTCTCCCGGCCGCTCGTCTCCTTCCAAGCCGGGTACACCATGCGGAAGGGGCGGGCCCAACATCTCGTAACAGCCAACGGCAACGGCAACCAGCACAAGGGTGACGGCCACCCGAATGGCCCTTCGGTTCATCGGCGCCCTCCCTCTATCGGCCCGCGCCGCGGATCTGCAGCTGGCGCTCAGCCTCCCGGTATTCCCGCGCCTTTTCCCGATACGATTGGCGAATGCGGGCGAATTCTCGCAGATCGGCCTCGCCGAGCGCGCGCAGCACCCGGGCAGGGGAACCGACCACCAGCGTGCGCGGGGGAACCTTCATCCCGGGCGGGACGAGACACCCGGCCCCGACCATGGCCTCTTCCCCCACTTCCGCCCCGTCAAGGACGATCGCCCCCATGCCGATGAGCGCCCCTCGACGGATGATGCAGCTGTGCAGGATGGCGTTGTGCCCGACCGTCACGTCGTCTTCCACGATCAGCGGTTTGCCCGGGCTCTGATGCAGGGTGCAGTTGTCCTGGATGTTCACCCGCGCGCCGATGCGCGTCGGGGCGATGTCCCCGCGGATCACCGTGTTGTACCACACGCTGCTGTCTTCCCCGATCGTCACGTCGCCCGTCACCACCACGCCCGCGGCCAAAAACACCGTGGGATGGATGGCGGGCCTCGTGCCGCGATACGGCAAGATCATTTCCTCTCCCCCCCTGGTTCTACCGGTTCAGCTGTACGCGCAGCTCAAGGGTGCGGCCGTCCGCCTTTACCACGCGCAATTCCGGAAAGACGCGCGCAAACGCCGCCACCTCCACGTACAGGAGGCCGCCGGCATCCCGCAGCCGCTGGTCGCCAGCCGGCAGCACCAGCCGCCGCTCTCCCTTGGCGAGGGTGACCGCCCGGCGCTTGGCGTCCCACGAAGCCCGGCCGCCGACCAATTCCGCCAGCAGCGCGTCGCGCACGTACCAGCGTCCCCCTTCGGCCAGCCCATCCTTTCCGGCGAAGATGGGGGCGTTGTTGACCGTCGCACGCTCCGGCGTGAAGACCACGCGGATGGCGTCGGCCTGCACCTCCCGCAGGGCGGCAACGACCGGGGCCAGCGCACCGGTGGCCACCCGGTCGGGCTGAAGCCCTACATGGTTGACTGGCCGTTTTTTCGGGGTCATGTACTCTTCAATCGTCACCTTGAGCACGCCGCCGCTTTTCAACTCCACAACGTTCTGCACGCTGCCCTTGCCAAAGGTGCGCGTGCCGATCAGCTTGACGTGCTGGGGCAGGTTGTCGCGAAGGGCCCCAGCCAGCACCTCCGACGCGCTGGCGCTGCCCTGGTCGACAAGAACCATCACCGGCACGCCAATGGCGGTCCCGCCGCGCACCCATTCGGCTTCCTCCAGGCCATACCGGTTCTTCGTGTACATGAGCACGCCTTCCGGGAAAAACTGCGCGGCGATCTGACGCGCCGTCTTGAGGAGGCCGCCCCCGTTTCCCCGCAGGTCGAGGATGAGGGCGCGCATGCCCGGCGGCTGCTTCAAGAGGCGCAGGGCATTGGCAAACGCCTGTCCCGTTTGCGTGCCAAAGGTGGCGAGGCGGATGTACCCGATGTTCCCCTCCATCCGCGTAAATTCAACGTCCGGCAGGTGAATCCGCTTACGGGTCAGGGTGACCGGGGCCAAGAGCCTCCCCCCGCGCCGCAACGTGAGCGTCACCGCCGTGCCCTCCGGACCGCGAACGCGGGCAAGGAACTCTTCGAATGAAAGGGCGGACGCCGCCTTTCCGTCAACGGCGACAATCTCGTCGCCCGCTTCCAGCCCCCCTGCTGCCGCCGGCGATTGGGGCACGACCCGCTCGACGAAAAACCGCGCGCCTTCCTGCCGAACGGTAATGCCGATGCCCACAAACTCGTTCTCCACGGCCTGGCGGAAGCGTTCCCACTCTTCATCGGTGAAGTATTGCGTGTACGGATCCTTCAACACCGCCAGCATGCCGCGGATGGCGCCGTCCTCCAGGGCCTTCACCGACACGCCGCTGACGTGGTGGCGCGACAGGAGATCCAGAATTTCCTGAACGCGCGCCGCCCCGTCGGCCACGCGGTCCGCCGCATGATACACCGGCATGGTGGCCAGCAACAGGAAAAGGGTCAGCGCCCCTGCAAGCCATCGTCGTTTCATCGCCTTCGCTCCTTTGCGCACGCAGCTGGCCAAGCGCCTCCTCATAGCCTGCCTCGGGCAGCACGCCCCTATTCCCCTACCCTCCGATCCCGCCGGCCCGGTCGTCGAGCGTCCTGCCTTGCCTTTCATTGTACGCCATCCGGCCACCGCTGAACAGCGCGAATAGGGGCCGCTACAAGCCGCCGAGGCGCAGCGCGCCCACCACCAGCATTCCCCACGCCAGAGCAAACCCCAGCCGCGCGGAAAGCCGCCTCTCGCCCGGCAACCCCACCGCTCCGGCGGCCAAGAATCCCCCGAGAAGGCCGCCCAGGTGCCCGTAGTGGTCAACCGACGGCAACACCAAGCCGAGGAGGAGGTTGAGAAGCAAATAGAAAAGGAGGTCGCGGCCCATGGTGCGCACAAAGAGGCGCCTTCGGCGGGTACCAAAGTAGAGCAGCGCCCCCATGAGGCCAAAAATGGCCCCCGACGCGCCGGCAGACAGCGCGGGCGTAAACGCAAAACTCGCCGCCGTTCCGGCAACGCCCGCCGCCACATACACGGCGAAAAACCGCCAGCGCCCAAAGATGCGCTCGACCGCGCCCCCGACGAAGAGGAGGGCGACGGTGTTCACGAGCAAATGGATCAGGCCCACGTGCAGGAACATCGCCGTTATCAGGCGCCACCCTTCGCCCTGCAGGATGCGCCCGTTCTCCTTGGCTCCGAAGCGGATCAGCGTCTCCGCGTCGGTGCTGCTCCCGGCAATTTCCATGCCCGCAAACAGCGCAATGTTGAGCACGGCAAAGAGGGAAACAAAAAACGGCCGGCCGTAGCCAAAGGTCTGGCGCAGTTCCCGCTCGCGCTCCGCCTCGATGGTCCGGATGGCCGCCCGGTAGGCATCGGGCGGCTGCAGGGGCGAACGGGCCATCTCCGCGAGCCATTCGGGCTTAAGGCCCAACCGGCGCAGGGCAGGGCGCGGGGCGATCCACGCCCCCGTTTGCCCGTCGAGAAGGTCGCAGGCGATCTCGAGGTCCGGTACCGGTTCCTTTTCATTCTCCGCCTCCACCGCACGAGCGAGTGGCGCGTCGACGCCGTCGGGAGCCAAGTACAACAGGAGCCCCTCGAGCCGCGAGCGGTCCCACTCGCGGCGCAACCGGTCGGCGGCCAAGCGAAACGCGTCCACATCCTGCGCCAGGCGGTGCGCATCAGACGGGACCGCGGCCAGCCGAATCACCTGCACGGTCCGGCCGCGTTCGCGCGCAAGCAGGAGCCCCGGGGTCCCGGCAGCGTCCTCCTCTGCGCCAAACGGAGCGGTCCCGTTTTCGGGATCGTTCACAAGCGTGTAGTGCGCTTCCTTTACCAACGCGTGCGCCAGCGCCCACAGGTTGCGCTCTGCCGTGTTCCGTTCCAACAACCCGCCCTCCGTTCGCAATCCTGTCCTTTCCATCATACCAAAGCACAGGGCGCGACAACCAGGGGGAGACCCCGCCCCTGGCCGCCGCGCCCGTCCCAACACAACAGAGAAGAAGACTGGAAACCTGCGCCATTCTTTTGGTACGGTATCCTCGGAACCCCACAGAACCAGAACATCCGCGCGGAGGGAAATCGCGTGACCGTTTTCAACATGATGGAAATCCTCGCGAAGGAGATTCTCGACCGCCACTGGGACCATCTGGGCATGCCGTGTTCCTGCGCCACGTGCCGCAACGATGTGCTTGCCCTCTTGCTCAACGCGTTGCCGCCGCGGTACGTGTCAACCGAGAAGGGGCAGATGTTCGTCAAGGCGGCGGCCCTGAACGAGCAGTTTCGCGTCGACCTCCTGCAGGAGCTGTACCGCGCCGCCCGCGCGGTGGCCGCCCGGCCGTCGCACCCGCTGGCGGGTGAAAACGGCGCCTAACCACCGCCGAAGCAGGCTACAAGGACACGCCTACGAGGCGGCCGATGCGGGAGAGGTCGAGGTGTTCAGCCACGGCATCCGCCAGCCGGTCAAAGGCTTCTTCCTTGCGGCGGGCTATGGAGACGCCCGTTTCCACCGGCGGCAGACCCTTTTGGACGCGCAAGCCGTTAAGAAAGCGGCGGCGGAAGCGGTCGTTGTGGAACAGGTCGTGGATGTACGTGCCCCACACCCGGCCGTCGCGCGACACGGCCCCCAAGAGCCCCGTCTCTTCGCCGGAAGCCACCGCGCCGTCCGGGCGCAGAAAGGCGTGGCAGGGGCCCGCCTTCCGGGTGACGCCCATGCGGATCTCGTACCCGGAAACGCGCTGCCCGTCGAGATCCTGCCAGCCCGGCAGCGGGAGGGTGATGACCGCCGTGGTGCGCACCGTACGCTTGTGCGGGGTCAGCTCCGTTTCCACGGGAAGCCACCCCAGGCCGGCCACCGCCCCCCGCGCCGACTCGACGCCGTGCGGGTCGGCAATGCGCAACCCGAGCATCTGAAAGCCCCCGCACAGGCCGACAAGCGTTCCCGCGCCGCGGCCAAACCATGCGCGGAGCGCCTCGGCCAAGCCGGTGTCGACAAGGTAGGCCAGGTCCTCGGCGGTGTTTTTCGACCCCGGCAGGATGACGAGATCGGGATCACCCAGGGCCGCGGGGCGGGACACGTAGCGCACCCGGCAGTCGGGCTCCGCCTCCAGCGCATCGAGATCGGTGAAGTTGGCCGTGCGCGGGTAGACGAGCACGACGATGTCGAGGAAGTCGCGGCGGCTCGCTGGCCACGGCGGCCCGCCGCCCACGCGCCGCTCTAAGACGACGGAATCTTCCGCGTCGATGGCCAGGTCGGAGAGGTAGGGCAGCACGCCGAAGACCGGCTTGCCCGTTCGCGCCTCCAGCCAGCGCAACCCCGGCTCGAGCAGCGTTTTGTCGCCACGAAACTTGTTGACGACAAACCCGGCCACGCGGCGCGCCTCCTCGGCGGTCAGGCAGGCCAGCGTGCCGACAAAGGCGGCAAACACCCCGCCGCGGTCGATGTCGCCCACCAAAAGCACCGGCGCGTCGGCATGCTCGGCCACGCGCATGTTCACGAGGTCGCGGTCCTTCAGGTTAACCTCCGCCGGGCTCCCCGCCCCCTCGATGATGACCAGATCAAAGGCCTCGCGCAACCGGCGGAGGGAGGCGGTGATCGCCGCCCAGGCCCGCTCGTGAAGTTCGGCCCGATAGGCCCGCGCCGAGAAGTTGCCCAGCGGGCGACCGAGGAGCACCACCTGCGCCGTCTGCTCCCCCGTCGGCTTGATCAAGATGGGGTTCATCTCGACACAGGCCGGAACCCCCGCCGCCTCGGCCTGCACGCCCTGGGCGCGGCCGATCTCCAGGCCGTCCGCGGTGACGTAGGCGTTGAGGGCCATGTTCTGCGCCTTGAACGGGGCCACGCGGAGGCCTTTACGGGCAAACAGGCGGCACAGCGCCGTCACGAGGACGCTTTTCCCCACGTCCGACGCCGTCCCTTGCACCATGAGCGTTTTGGCCAGCGCCATACGCACTTCCCTCCCTCATCCCGATGGGCCACACCGTCCACGCGCCGGGCGCCACGCCCGCCGCCCAAAAGGCTTCCGGGACCCCGGAGGCCATGGGCTGCGGCCGTCCCCAGAAGGCGCGCAGGGCACGAAGGCACCCGCCGTGGGTGACCACCAGCACCGTCTGCCCGGCGTGACGGTGCTGCACGTAGGCAAGGAACAGGCCGAGGCGCGCCAGGAGGTCGACAAGCCGCTCGCCGCCTGGCGGGGCGACGGCCAGCGGATCGGCATACCACCGGGCCAGATGCGCCGGGTCGGACGCGGCCACCTCAGCATAGGTCTTCCCCTCCCACGCGCCGAAGGCCAGCTCGCGCAGCGCCGCCGTCACCCGCAGCGGCGGCGCGTCCTTCCGCAGGGCCACCACTCGGCGCGCCGTCTCCGTCGCCCGCGCGAGGTCGCTTGCGTACACGGCGGCCACGGGCACCGCCGCCAGCGCGCGTCCCGCTTCCTCGGCCTGCCGGCGCCCCCGCTCCGTGAGGGGAACGTCGAGATGGCCGAGGTAGCGCCCCTCGGCGTTGCCAACGGCTTCCCCGTGGCGGAGGAACACCAGCGTCACCGCTCGGCCGCCCATGCCCGGATCGCCTCCACCAGCACGTCGTTCTCCCCTTCCGTGCGCACGGCGACGCGCCCCCAGGCCGCTGACAGCCCGCGAAAGGTGTGGCCCGAGCGGATCAGGATCCCCTTCCGGCCGAGGGCCTCCTGCAGGTCGCGCACCGTCGCGCCGGGAAGGTCGAGGCGAAAAAGTAGGTAATTGGCGGCGCTCGGGAACACCGTCACCCCGGGCACGCCCCCCAGGTCTGCGGCCAGCTTTGCCCGCGTCTGCGCCAGCCACCGGCGCGTTTCGACGACAAAGGCCTCTTCCTCCACCAGCGCTTCGCCGACGGCCTGGGCCAGGCCGCCGACGCTCCACGGCACCTGCAGCGCCGCCATGCGTGCAATGAGCGGCCGCGGCCCGGCGACAAACCCCAGGCGCAGCCCCGGAATGGCGAACATCTTGGTAAACGAGCGCAGGACGACGAGGGGCCGGTCGTCGGCCACATGGGAAAGGAGCGTCCGCTCGTCCTCGTCGGGCACAAAATCGAGGAACGCTTCGTCCACCGCCGTCACCGCCCCGCGCCGCCAGAGGGCTTCCAGCACGTCGCGCAGCCAGACCGGCGGGTAGAGATGGCCCGTCGGATTGTTCGGCTGGCCGAAAAAGACCAGGTCCGCCTCCCGGAATCCGTCCACCACCGCGGAGGGGTCGGGCACAAAGCCGTCCTCGGGCCGGGCGATGAGGACCGTCACGGGAATGCCCCGCTTGCGGGCCGCTTCTTCGTATTCCCCGAACGACGGGGCGATGACGCCCACCCGGCGGGGGGCGGCGGCTGCCACGACGAGGTCGATCCCCTCGGCGCCGCCGCTGGTCACGAGGACGTGCTCCGCATCCAGGCCATACCGCCGGGCCAGGCGTGCGCGCAACGCGCGGCAGGCCGGATCGGGATAGCGCGTCACCCACCGGAGGGCGTCAGCGAGAACCGCCTTCACCGATGGCGGCGGCCCGAGGGGGTTAAGATTGGCGGAAAAGTCAAGCACCTTCCCGTCGTCGCGCCACCCGAAGCGCTGTCGGGCCGTCACCCAATCCCCGCCGTGGCCGTAGCGCTCCAGGGCGTCGGCCGACTCGTCCGCAACCCCACGCTCCTGTTCTTCTCCTGCACGGGCCGTCTCCTGCACCAGCATCCCCCCGCTTTCTGCGCCACGTTTCTCCCTTGTCCGTCTTCTTCACACCGCTTGCGTCCGGTGCGGCGTGGACCGCTAGCCACCGGCGAAGCGCATCG
The DNA here is from genome assembly GCF_014646935.1 of Calditerricola satsumensis. GTDB lineage: Bacteria > Bacillota > Bacilli > Calditerricolales > Calditerricolaceae > Calditerricola > Calditerricola satsumensis. Next base: position 35,607 of record NZ_BMOF01000021.1, read on the forward strand.
TCCCAAGGGCAACCGCGCCCAGCGCTGCCGTCAGCAGGACAAAAGCCGCCGTCGTGGCGTAGAGCATGACCACGCTGCGCCGGATGTCGTCCGCCGTGCGCGCCCGCAACGCCTCGCCCAAGAGGGGCCGATCACTTGGCACGCCGCGGTACCAGTTACGCCCGCCGAGCTGGATGCCGAAGGCGCCGGCCACGACGCTCTCCGGAATGCCGCCGTTGGGGCTGGGGTGCTTGGCTGCGTCACGCTGCCACGCCCTCCACGCCCGCCGCGCCGACCACCCGGGGACGCAGGCGGCCACAGCGACCATCAGGAGGCCGGTAAGACGCGCCGGCACCCAGTTCCAGCCGTCGTCCATGCGCGCCGACCACCATCCCAGGTGGCGGTACCGCGCGTCGCGGTAGCCGACCATGGCGTCGAGGGTGTTGACGGCCCGGTACATGGCCGCCAAGGGCGCACCGCCGAGCAGGGCGAAGACGAGCGGAGCCATGACGGCGTCGGTGGTGTTCTCGGCCACCGTCTCCACCGCGGCACGCACCACCTCGTCCTCGTCCATGCGGTCGGTGTCGCGCCCGACGATGCGCCCCACGCGCGCCCGGGCCGCCGCCAGGTTCCCGGAGGCCAGCGCCGCTTCCACGTCCACCGCCGCCCGCGCCAGCCCGCGCACGGCCACGCACAGCCACGTGACCCCCGCCCC
>NZ_BMOF01000022.1 GCF_014646935.1 Calditerricola satsumensis
GGCGGCTGCGCACCACCAACGCCGTCGAGCGGCTCAATGAGGAGATTCGGCGCCGCGAACGAGTGATTCGGATTTTCCCAAACCGTGATTCCGCCTTACGGCTTTTGGGTGCTTTGCTGATGGAGATTGACGAGAAGTGGGCGAGTGGCAAAAAGTATTTGGACATGACCGAGTACTTGGAATGGCGTGCCGCTCAGGAGGCCGAAGCGTCTGCGAAAGTGGTGCGGGTCAGCTAGGGGCCATTCCCTTACCGACCGTATGTAATTTCTTGGGATAAGCCCGTTCGAGCCGAGGGGCAATTTTACACAGAGATTTGGACTTGATCAACCCCAGTACGCCTCGACCAAAGGATAAGGCTGTTCTATGCGGATTTCTCTTTACTTCGATCCACATGTGTCGAGAACAGAACAATCGGCGACGACAAAGCCGAAGACCCCTGCGATTGCAGAGGTCTTTGGTCAAGCATGGCATAGCCGTTTTCCCTATGTATATGTGAAGTAACGTCATCCCCAAGGCCGCACGCGACCGCTTTCAGTATACCACATAAAGATTCGCCTCTGCTCTCCTCCCCAGACCGAAATCTGGAGAACCTCTGCCCCGTTCGGCCAGTTCTATTCATAACAATCTGAATTATGTGGTATAATTGAAAAGTATCGTGAATGGCACAGGACTTGACTTTTGCTGAGTTTAGCTGACATTTTCCCCGTTTAAACCTGTGAGGAGGGAACGCCATGGAGCGATGCCGTCCTTCGATTCGCGGGCTGCACGCCGTGGTGCTGTTCGCCAAAGATCTGGAAAAGCAAAAGCGGTTTTACCGCGACGTACTGGGACTGCACCTGGAGGCGGACTATGGCGACGCCGTCTTTTTCTCCTGTGGGGAGCAGAAAATCGCGTTGTTTGCCCCCAGCCACCATCCCGAGGGCGCAAAACGCCTTGAAGGCGCCGCCAAGGGCATCTCACACCTCGAGTTTCGCATTAAGCGGGCGGACAAAGCCTACTGGGATGAAAAACTGCGCGCGGCCGGCTACCACGCGTACGGCGACAACTATGAGGACGAAGACGGGAACCTCTTTCACTTTGTGTGCGAAGACTGAAGCGTCTAACCGGATCCGTCTTTTTGGAATCGGTTACGTGAACACGGCGAAACGGCCGCACACCCGTAACGAATTCTCCACGCTTCCGCCACAAACGCTTAACGTATAGCGGGTATTCTTTAGGTAGATGCTCCACCCCAACCGCAAGGCCCCAAAAACGCCTATGGTGCTAGCCCAGTCCTCCGCTTGGGTTGGCCTCTTTTTTTATCGGCGCCGCGGCCGCATCCCGCACCTTGCGCGTCTTGCACGAGAATGCGCCCGGGCCCGTTGATCCGCGAGCCTCCCAACAGGCCACAGGGAGGCGAACGCCATGACCCTCGAGCACGGGTCGATGACGCCGAACCCTTCCCAAAAAACGAAGCCCTTGGCCCGCCGACACGGCGACGCCAAGGGCTTTTCGCGTAATGCCGCGTCCGCGGCTCATTCCTCGAACGCTCTCGGGGTTACTCCACGCTGAAGTACGTCGCCTCCGGATGGGCGAAGACCATCGCCGACACGGAGGCCTCGGGGTCCATCATGTACCCCTCGGTGAGGCGCAGGCCGATCTCCTCCGGCTGGAGCAGGCGGAACAGCTTGGCCTGGTCCTCCAGATTGGGACAGGCCGGATAGCCGAAGGAGACGCGGATCCCTTGGTACTTGGCGGCGAAGCGCTCGGCCATCGTCATCTCCGGCGGGTCGGGGAAGCCCCACGCGTCGCGGAGGATGTGGTGCAGCCGCTCGGCGAAGGCCTCGGCCAGCTCCAGCGCCGCTGCCTGCAGGACGTGGGCGCGCAGGTAGTCGCCCCGCTCCTTCCATTCCCGCGCCCGCTCGCGGATGCCCGTGCCGGCCGTCACGGCGAAGAAGGCCACGTAGTCCATCACGCCGCTTGAGGTCGGACGGACGTAATCGGCCAGGCACAGAAAGGGCGGCTTCTTCTGGCGGGGGAAGGAAAACCGCTCGAGCACCCGCGCGGGGTTGTCCGGGTCGTAGATGAGGATGTCGTCGCCGTCCGCCTGGGCCGGGAAGAAGCGGTACACGGTATGGGCCTCGATCAGGCCGTCCCGCTCGGCCGTCTCCAGCACCTCGTCGACGACGGCCTTCAGCTTCACTGCCTTCTCGTCCCCCTCGGCCAGCAGCTTCTCCACGTTGCCGCGCAGGCCGAGGTGCTTGCCCAAGAGCATTCGCCAATTCAAATACGGAAGCAAATGGCGCAGCGGGTAGCGGCGCAGCACATGCCGCTTGAGGTCCGGCGGCACGAACACCGGTGCCTCCTTCACCCGGGGACGCACCGGCAACGTGGCCACGGCCACGGGCGCTTTGGCCTCCTCCGCCGCACCCCCGGCCTGGGCCCGCCGGTGCGCCGCCTCCAGCGCCCGCCGCTTCTCGGGGTCGAAGAGGGCGTTGGCCAGCTCCAGCCCCTCCATGGCGTCCTTGGCGTAGAGGACCAGCCCGTCGTAGGCCGGGGCGATGCGCGTGGCGACGAACTTGCGCGTCAGGGCCGCCCCGCCGATGAGGAGCGGCACGGAAATGCCCGCCGCCTTGAGGTCCTGGGCGGTGTGGACCATCATCTGCGCCGACTTGACGAGGAGCCCCGACAGGCCGATGGCGTCGGGCTTTTCCCGGTGGTAGGCTTCGATCAGCTTCTCCGAGGGCACCTTGATGCCGAGGTCGATCACCCGGTAGCCGTTGTTCGACAGGATGATCTCAACAAGGTTTTTGCCGATGTCGTGGACGTCGCCCTTCACCGTGGCCAGGAGAATCGTGCCCTTGGTCGCCGTCTCCTTCTTCTCCATGTACGGCTCGAGGAAGGCCACAGCGGCCTTCATCACCTCGGCGCTCTGCAGCACCTCGGCCACGATGAGCTGGTTGTCGTTGAAGAGGCGCCCCACCTCGTCCATGCCGGCCATGAGCGGCCCGTTGATGATCGCCAGCGGGTCGCCGTATTTCTCGAGGGCCCGCTTCAGGTCGTCGTACAGGCCCTCCTTCGTCCCCTCCACGATATAGCGGGCCAGGCGCTCCTCCAGCGTCAGGTTCTCCGCCGGGGCCGTGGCCTTCCGCTCCGCCTTCTTCTCCCGGAAATGGGCGGTGAAGCGGGCCAGCGCCTCCTCGCAGGCCGCTTTGTCGGTGGAAAAGAGCAGCGCTTCGGCCAAGGCGCGCTCCTCCTCCGGAATCGACGCGTACCGCTCCAGGCGCTCGGTGTTGACGATGGCGTAGTCGAGGCCGGCCTTGGTGCAGTGGTAGAGAAAGACGGCATTCAGCACCTCTCGCCCGGCCGGCGGCAGGCCGAAGGAGACGTTGCTGATGCCGAGAATCGTCGGGCACTCCGGGAAGCGCTCCTTGATCAGGCGGAGGCCCTCGATCGTCTCCACGGCCGCCCCGACGTAGGCCGCGTCGCCGGTGCCCACCGGGAAGACGAGGGGATCGAAGAGGATGTCGCGCGGGTCAAGGCCGTACTTGTGCACGAGGAGGTCGTAGGACCGTTCGGCCACCTCCAGCTTGCGCTCCCGGGTGACGGCCATGCCCTGCTCGTCGATGGTGCCGACGACGACGGCCGCCCCATAGGCATGCACGAGCGGGGCCACGGCGGCAAAGCGCTTCTCACCCTCCTCCAGGTTGATCGAGTTGATGATCGCCTTCCCCTGCGAAAAGGTGAGCCCCAGCTCGATGACGCGCGGGTCTGTGGAGTCGAGCATCAGCGGCACCTTGACCTTCTTCACCACGTGGGCGAGGAAGCGCGCCATGTCGGCGTACTCGTCGCGGTCGGGGTCGGCCAGGCAGATGTCGAGGATCTGGGCGCCGCCCTTCACCTGGGCGCGGGCGATCTCCGCCGCCTCCTCGTATTTCCCCTCGGCAATGAGCCGGCGGAACTTGCGCGAGCCGATGACGTTGGTCCGCTCGCCGACGAGGAGCGGGCGGTTTTCCGGCTCCAGGTAGACCGCCTCGATGCCCGAGACGGCGTGCACGCGGCGGCCCTTCGGCACGCGGGGAGCGTAGGCGGACAGGGTTTCGGCCAGCGCGCGGATGTGCGCCGGCGTCGTGCCGCAGCAGCCGCCGGCGATGTTCAGCCAGCCCTGTTCGGCGAAGGCGGCCATCTTTTTGGCCAGAGCCTGCGGCGTCTCGTGGTAGTGGCCGTCCTCGTCGGGCATCCCGGCGTTGGGATAGCAGAGGACGAAGCAGTCGGCCAGCTCCGCCAGCGTGCGCACGTGGTCGCGCATGAACTCCGGCCCCGTGGCGCAGTTGAGCCCCACCGCCAGCGGGCGGAGATGGTGCACCGACAGGTAGAAGGCGTCGATGGCCTGCCCGGCGAGCATCGTCCCGGTGGGCTCGATCGTGCACGAGAGAAAGAGCGGCACCTCGCGCCCGGTCTGGGCAAAGGCCTGGCGGATGCCGATGCCGGCCGCCTTCACGTTGCGCGCATCCTGCGCCGTTTCCACGAGGAGGAGGTCGACGCCCCCTTCAAGCAGGGCCACGGCCTGCTCGCGGTGCGCCTCAACCAGCTCGTTGAAGGCAATGCCGCCCGTCACCGACAGGGACTTCGTCGTCGGGCCGATGGACCCCGCCACAAAGCGCGGCCGGTCGGGCGTGGCATGCCGGTCCGCCGCCTCGCGAGCCAGGCGCGCCGCGGCGCGGTTGATCTCGGCGACGCGGTCCTCCAGCCCGTACTCGGCCAGCACCACCCGCGTGGCGCCGAAGGTGTTCGTCTCGATGATGTCGGCCCCCGCCTCGAGGTAGGCCTCGTGGATGGCGGAAATGAGGTCCGGACGGGTGAGGTTGAGGATCTCGTTGCACCCGTCGTAGGCCTCGCCGCCGAAGTCTTGCGGCGTGAGGCCGGCCTGCTGGATCATCGTCCCCATCGCGCCGTCGAGGATGAGGATGCGCGTTTCGAGTTCCTTGCGAAGGGCTGTACACGCCATGGTTCGCTCTCCTTTCCCTTACCGCTGCGGCAGTGCGGCACTGGTTGCCTCGAGGGCCTGGGCCAGGTCGGCCTGGAGGTCCTCCAGCGCCTCCAGTCCCACCGACAGGCGCAGGAGGCCGTCGCCGATCCCCCGCGCGCGGCGCACCTCGGACGGCATGGCCGCGTGGGACATCCGCGCCGGATAGGTGAGGATGCTCTCGACGGCCCCCAGGCTCACGGCGACGAGGGGCAGGCGCACGGCCTGGACGAAGCGGCGCACCGCCTCGGCCGAGCCCAGGTCGAAGGCCAGCACCGCCCCGTCGCCGGTGGCTTGGGCACGGTGCGTGGCGTGACCGGGATGGTCAGACAGGCCGGGATAGTAGACGCGCTGCACGGCCGGGTGGGTCTTCAGCCAGGCGGCCAGCTGCGCGGCGGTCCGCTCGGCCTGGTCGAGGCGCACCTTCAGCGTCTTGAGGCCGCGCAGGAGCAGCCAGCTGTCCTGGACGCCGAGCACAGCGCCGACGGCGTTTTGCACCGCGTACAGGCGTCGCCCGAGCTCCGGGTCGCGCACGACGGCCAGCCCGGCCACCACGTCGCTGTGGCCGCTCAGGAACTTCGTCGCGCTGTGGACGACGATGTCGCACCCCAGCTCGAGCGGCCGCTGCCGGTACGGCGTGAGAAACGTGTTGTCGACGATGGTGAGAAGGCCGTGGCGCCGGGCGATGGCCACCATCGCCCGCAGGTCGGTGATCTTCAGCGTCGGGTTGGACGGCGTCTCGATGTAGAGGGCCTTCGTGTTGGGCCGAACGGCCGCCGCAACCCGCTCAGGGTCGGTGGTGTCGACGAAGGTGGTCGCGATCCCCAGCCGCGCCAGAACCGTGGTCAGCAGGCGGTACGTGCCGCCGTACACGTCCTCCGAGGCGATCAGGTGGTCGCCGGCGGAAAAGAGCATCAGCACGCTGGCGATGGCGGCCATGCCGGAGGAGAAGGCGAAGGCCGCGGCGCCGCCTTCCAGCTGCGCGGCCGCCTCCTCCAGCGCTGCCCGCGTGGGGTTGCCCGAGCGCGCGTAGTCGAAGGCGGGTGGCTCGTCCAGCGACGCGTGGTGGTAGGTACTGGCCAGGAAGATCGGCACGCTGGATGCGCCGGTGACGGGATCGATCTCCTTTCCGGGATGAATGAGCCGCGTGGCGAACTCCACCGTTAGCCCACCTCCTCCGCCGCCCGCTCGAGGGCCTGGGCCAGGTCGGCGATGAGGTCGTCGACATTCTCGATGCCGACGGACAGGCGCAGCAGCTTCTCGTCCACCCCGACGGCACGGCGCATCGCCTCGGGAATCTCGGCGTGGGTCTGCACCGCCGGGTAGGTGATGAGGCTCTCCACGCCGCCGAGGCTTTCGGCGAAGGTGATGAGCCGCACGTGGCGCAGCACCGGCTCCACCAGGGCCGGATCGACGACGCGGAACGACAGGAGCGCCCCGGGCCCCTTCGCCTGGCGGAAATGGACCGCGCGCCCGGGGTGGTCCGGCAGGTCGGGGAAGTAGACCGCCTCGACGAGCGGATGATCGGCCAAGAAGCGGGCGATGCGCGACGCGTTTTCCTGCTGGCGGTCGAGGCGCACGGCGAGGGTCTTCATCCCGCGCATGAGCAGCCAGGCATCCTGCGGGCCGAGCACCGCGCTGATGGCGTTGTGCAGGTAGGCCACACGCTCGGTCAGCTCCTGGCCCTTCGTCACGATCAGGCCGGCCAGGACGTCGTTGTGGCCGCCGAGGTACTTCGTCGCGCTGTGGATGACGATGTCGGCGCCCAGCTCGAGGGGCCGCTGCAGGTACGGGCTCATCAGCGTGTTGTCGACGATGAGGAGCAGGCCGTGGTCCCTGGCCACCTTCGCCAGGGCGGCGATGTCGGCCACCTGCAACAGCGGGTTGGTCGGCGTCTCGATGAACAGCGCCTTGGTGTTCGGCCGCAAAGCCTGCAGCACCGCGTCGACGGACGAGGCGTCGACATAGGAGGCCGTCACGCCCACCCGGGCCAGCACCTGCTCAAACAGCCGGTACGTGCCGCCATAAAGATCATGGGACAGCACGACGTGGTCGCCGCTGGAAAAGAGCGCCGCCACCGTCTGGATCGCCGCCATGCCCGACGCGCAGGCAAACCCGCCGTCACCGCCCTCCAGCTCGGCGATGGCCTCTTCCAGCACCTTTCGCGTCGGATTGGCCAGACGAGCGTAATCAAACCCGGTGCTTTGCCCCAGCGCCGGATGGCCGTACGTGGCCGCGTAATAGACCGGGTAGCTCACCGCACCGGTGGCAACGTCCTTCCGGTTGCCAATTTGGACCAAACAGGATTCCACGCGCACCGCCTCTTCCTCCTTTTGCGCATGCCTTCGGTTTCCATCTCGGCAACGAAAAAGGCCTTTCATCTCTGCAAGATGAAAGGCCGGAATCGTCATTCCGCTCTCATCTCTCAGAGATGAACCATCTCTGCAGGAATTGGCACCACACCGACCGCAGCCGGTAGGTTGCCGGGCTTCATCGGGCCAGTCCCTCCGCCACTCTTGATAAGAGCCGGATGTTTTCGCTATGCGGTTGTCGTCGCGCGTGCGATTTGCTTTAACTATACGAGATCGTCTAATCCTCTGTCAACAATTCGTTCGCGAAAGGTTGAGGGCATCCGGCAGAAACCGGCGCCAGATGCGCCGTAAAATGCCGCAGCACGGGCGGTTCGTACACGATGCGAAAGCCGCCGATGGCGTCGCGCCGCGCCATGATCCGCTCCAGCGCCTCGGCCGCGTAGCGCAGGTGGTTGTCCGTGTAGGTGCGGCGCGGAACGGCCAGGCGCAAAAACTCCATCGGCGCCGTTTGCTGTCGCCCTTCCTCGTCGCGGCCAAGCAGGAAGGAGCCCACCTCCACCCCGCGCACGCCGGCTTCCCGGTACAGCTCGACGGCCAAGGCCTGAGCGGGAAATTGGTGCGGCGGCACGTGGGGCAAAAAACGCTTGGCGTCAACGTAGACGGCGTGGCCGCCGATGGGCCGCTGCACGGGAACGCCCGCCTCCTCCAGCCAACGGCCGAACCGCTCCACCTGACCGATGCGAGCGGCCAGGTGGTCCTCGTCGACCGCCTCGCGCAGCCCCTCGGCCAGCGCTTCCATGTCGCGCCCGGCCAGGCCGCCGTAGGTGGGAAAGCCCTCGAAGGGCACCAGGCGCGCCTGGCAGCGCCGGAACAGGTCCTCATCGTCGCGAAGGGCCAAGAGGCCGCCGATGTTGACCAGGCCATCCTTCTTCGCGCTCATCGTCAGCCCGTCGGCGTAGGAAAACATTTCCTTAACAATGGACGGAATCGACCGGCCAGCATAGCCCGGCTCGCGCATCTTAATGAAGTAGGCGTTTTCGGCAAAGCGCGCCGCGTCGAGAAAGACGGGCACGCCGTACTTGTCGGCCACGGCACGCACGGCGCGCAGGTTGGCCAGCGACACCGGCTGCCCGCCGGCGCTGTTGCACGTGACGGTGACGAGGATGAAGGCCACCGCATCCCGCGGCGTCGACTTAAGGAGCGCCTCCAAGCGATCCACGTCGAGATTCCCCTTGAACGGGTGGTCCACCGTCGTGTCGTACGCCTCGGGGATCACGAGGTCGACGGGCCGCCCCCCGGCCAGCTGGATGTGCGCCCGCGTCGTGTCAAAGTGCAGGTTCCCGATGACAAGCTGCCCCGGACGGGTGATGAGCAAGGGGAACAGCACGTGCTCCGCCCCGCGTCCCTGGTGCGTGGGCAGGACGTAACGGTAGCCGGTCAGCTCCCGCACCGTCTCCTGCAGACGGGAGAAGCTGCGGCTTCCGGCATACGACTCGTCGCCCCGCAGGAGGGCGGCCCACTGGGCGTCGCTCATCGCCCCCGTTCCGCTGTCCGTCAAAAGGTCGATGAACACATCCTCCGCGCGCAGGGCAAAGAGGTTGTACCCCGCCTCGGCTATTCTCCGCTCGCGCTCTTCTCGAGAAATCAGGCGAATCGGTTCGACCATCTTGATGCGGTACGGTTCCGGCCGCACCATGCAACCGCCTCCTCTCGAGAACGCTGGCGATGGTAAATGGGTATGCGAGAACGAGGCGGAATCTTCCTTTGAGCGGAAACAAAGCCTTTGTCGATCGCCACCTCCTTTTCAATGGGGTTTCTTTTGTGATACGAATGGTTTGTGATGCAAATAAAATGGTGCAAGCCGCTCCCGGTGCGGCGGCACGCATCTCGGAGGTGTACCGAACATGGCTCGTGTCACGGAAACCGCTGCAAAACCCGCCCATCCGGGATTTGCGCGGATGTTTCAGCCCGGTCGGCTGACGCTGGGCGTCTTCTTCCCGATTGAGGCGTTCGAGGGTGCCAATCCGACCATGCGCAACCAGGTGGCCTTGGCCCAACGCGCGGAAGCGCTCGGCTTTGCGGCCCTCTGGTTCCGCGACGTGCCGCTCTTGGATCCCCACTTCGGGGACATCGGCCAGATCTACGACCCATGGGTCTATCTGGGGTACATCGCCGCGCAAACGCGAACCATCGCCCTGGTTACAGGGGCCATCATCCTGCCCCTGCGCCATCCCCTTCATGTGGCGAAAGCGGCGGCCTCCGTCGACGAGCTGTCGGGCCGGCGACTGGTCTTGGGGGTGGCAACCGGCGACCGGCCTGTGGAGTTCCCCGCATTTGGCAAGAAGTGGGATGAGCGAGGCCACCTCTTCCGGGAATCCCTGGCCTTTATCCGTCGGGCATGGGCCGAACGCTTCCCCGAGATCGACTCCCCGCTGGGGCATTTGCACGGCGCCGACCTGGTGCCCAAGCCGCCGGCAGGATGGATCCCCACCCTCGTCACCGGGCACAGCCAACAGCCCATCGAATGGATTGCTCGGCACAGCGACGGCTGGATCATGTACCCCCGCGCCCCACAAGTGCAGCAACGGATCGTCAGCGAGTGGCGACGGGCCACCGAAGAGGCGGCCCCCGGGGTGTTCAAACCCTTCGCCCAGTCCCTCTACATCGACCTGGCCCACGACCCGGATGAACCGCCGCGGCCGATCCACCTGGGCTACCGCTTGGGCCGGAACGTCTTGATCGAGCTGTTAAACACGCTGCGGGAAATCGGCGTCAACCATGTGGCCCTAAACCTGAAGTATGGCCAGCGGCCGGCCCCCGAGGTGCTGGAGGAAGTGGGCGAGTACGTCCTGCCCCATTTTCGGGCACAAACTGCAGCCACCGAGTCGAAATCGTCGGGGTGACAAACAAAAAAGGCGACTCCCTTTGCCGTAAGGACGACGAGGGAGCCGCCTGTCCCCTGCGGCCTGCACACACGTGCAGGCCGTTTTTTGCGTTTTGGACGATCTACCCCGGCGTTATGCCCCTTTTCGGATGCGGATCTGCCACTGGGCGTCACCCGTCTGCTCGAAGGCCACCACCTCGTGACCGTTTTGCACCGCCCAGCGGGGCAGGCTTTCCGTCGCCTGCGTGCAATCAAAATCGATCACCAGCTCATCCCCGGGAGCCAATTCGGCCATGGCGCGCTCCGCTTCGACAAGCGGAAACGGACACACCATTCCCAGCACCTGCAGATGCTTCGTCATCCGCCAACCCCTCCCTGATTCTTATATCACGCGCCCTGTGCCGCACCGGTTGCCACAACCGGCCGCATGCGGCGCTGCGGACGCACGATCGTCCAATACGTGGCCGTCCACGTTCCAAGGAGGATAAAGGGCGTGGCCACTCAGCCTTCCCAGGTGAAGAGGGCCGTGTTGACCAGCCCGTTTCCGATCGTGCACCCGCCGGCAATCCCGGCGCCAAAGCCCATGATCAGGCCGCCCACCAAGCTCCGCATCGCCGTATGCGCATCGGGCACGCGCCAGCGAAACTCGCCGCTGCCCTTAGCCGCAAGGTACGACCCCAAGGCGATGCCCAGGACGAGAAACACGCCCCAATCGAGAACCGCTTCATCGCCGGTCACGGCGTATTGCAGCAGCTTGCCCGTCGGCGTGGTGATGCCGAGGCCGTACATCCGTCCCGTCGATTCGCTGAGCGGCCAGGCCAGCACGGCGATCAGGCCGACCAGCACGGCGGTGACAAAGGGATGCCAGCGCTTTTCGAAGAGCAGGTGGGCCAGCCCCCGTTTCCGCGGTTTCGGGGACGGCACCGGCACCTGCGACCGCCGCAGGTGGCGCCACACGGCCAACAGCGTCACACCGACGAAAAGCACGATGAGCACCCAGGGCGACACGCCCAGCGTCTCGTGAATGAAGGCTTGCGGGGCCTTCGGGGCGGTCAGCACATCGTGCAGCGGCTTCAGCGCGCCAAACTTGGTCGCCGCGCTGCCCACCATATACCCAAAGAGGGCAATCCAACTCCCCACCAGCCCCTCGCCGGCGCGGTACCACGTCCCCGTCGCGCAGCCGCCGGCCAGGACGATGCCGATGCCGAACAAGAACCCCCCGATGACCGCTGCGAGGTACGTAAACGGGATCTCCGGAATCTGGATGACGCCCAGCGCGGCCAGGGTGTACACGCCGACACTCTGGACGGCGATGGCAATCAGCGTCGCCAAGAACAGCCGGCTGTCGCGTGTCAGGTACAGGTCGCGGTACGCGCTCACCATGCAAAAGCGGCCGCGCTGCAAGACAAAACCCAACAACGCGCCGCAAAACAGCCCCGAAAGGACGACGCCGAACATTTCTTATACCCCCTATCGGAATACACGGCTTTTACGCCCATTGTACCGTGACCACCCCCGTTCCGCAACCCCTGCAACGGAACGCCTCTCCCCAACCGCTTCCCTGTTCATCCGTCTCCGGAATAAAACCCTCCCGATCGGCACAAGGTAAACAGAAAGAAACCTTCATTTTCCAAAAGGCGGGCGAATCGCCATGTTCCTCCGCTTGTGGCGCAAAATCCTGCGCAAACCGGCACGTCCGGCCAAACGCGTTTCGCCTTCTCCATCCGGCATCGTACTGGTGTCGGAATTGGAGGAGAACCTGCGCGTCCTGGAGGAGCTGTATCGCGACTGCGCCGACTTTGTCGTCCGCCCGTTCCGCATCGGCGGACGGCGCAACGCCGCCCTGCTTTACCTCGAAGGCCTGAGCGACGTGGAGGCGATCAACGAACACGTTCTTGAGCCGCTCATGGAAGACATCCCCGAGTCCCAACCCGACATCCTGACCTACGCCCAAACGCGCATTCCCATCTCCAAAGTGAAAGTCGTGCACACGGCGGAAACGTGCATCGAGCACGTGTCCATCGGGGAGGCGGTGCTGCTCGTCGACGGCGAAACCCGCGGTCTGGCCTTTGGCCTCAGCAAGTGGGAGAAACGGGCCGTCGAGGAACCGGCGGCGGAGACGGTCGTTCGCGGACCCCGCGACGGCTTCACCGAAACGATCAGCATCAACATCTCCATGTTGCGGCGCAAAATCCGCAGCCCGCAGTTGAAAGTGAAGACCCTGTCGGTGGGCCGGTACACCCGCACGCAGATCGCCGTCGCCTACATCGAGGGCCTCGCCGACAACACGCTGCTCGCCGAAGTGACCAACCGCCTCAGGCGCATCAACATCGATGGCGTGCTGGAGAGCGGGTACATTGAGGAATTCATCGAAGACAACCCGTGGTCGCCGTTTCCGCAAGTGCTCGCCACCGAACGGCCCGACGTGGCGGCGGCCAGCCTCCTCGAAGGCCGCGTGGTCATCCTCGTCGACGGCACGCCCTTTGCGCTGGTCGTGCCGACGACGCTGTTTTCGCTCATGCAGGTCAGCGAGGACTACTACAACCGCTTTTTGATCGGCACCATCATCCGCTGGCTGCGGTATGTGTTTTCCTTCGCTGCCCTGCTCTTTCCATCGCTGTATGTCGCCGTCATCACCTATCATCAGGAAATGATCCCCACCACGCTGCTGCTGAAAATCGCGACGTCCCGGGAAGAAATTCCCTTTCCGGCCCTGGAGGAAGCGCTGCTCATGGAAACCACCTTTGAAATCCTCCGCGAAGCCGGCGCCCGTCTGCCGCGGCAGCTCGGCGCGGCCATCAGCATCGTCGGGGCGCTGGTCATCGGGCAAGCGGCCGTTTCCGCCGGTATCGCCTCGGCGCCGATGATCATGGTCGTCGCCATCACGGGGATCGCCTCCTTCGCCACCCCCCGCTATCCCGTGGCCATTGCCGTGCGCATCCTCCGCTTTCCGATCATGATTCTCGCCGGAACCCTCGGGCTGTTGGGCATCATGCTCGGGATCCTAGCCATCGCCGTGCACCTGTGCACGCTGCGTTCCTTCGGCGTACCGTACCTCTCACCCGTCGCGCCGACCAAATTCCGCGAGCTGCGCGACGTGCTGATCCGCGCGCCGTGGTGGAAGCTGACCGCGCGGCCGCGTCTGACCGGCCACGCCGACCGGGCCCGCCAAGCGCCCGGACAGCAACCCGGTCCAACCCGGGGAGGCGAAGCGTAACCCACAACGCCGTAGGAGGTCGAGCGGCCATGAATCGCATCGGGCGTATCGCCGCCGCCGGACGAGACGCTTCCCTCTGCCTCCTCTCGCTGCTTCTCCTGACCGGTTGCTGGGACCGCGTCGAGATCAACGATCTGGCGCTGGTGACGGCGGCCGGCCTGGACAAAGGGAAGGGCAAAACGGTCAAGCTTTCCCTGCAGCTTGCCGTCCCGGCCGCAATGCCGAGTGTGGCCGGCGGAGACGGTGGTGGACTCGGGGGCGGCGGAGCCGGCGCCGGAAGACCCCCAACCCTCGTCGTGAGCGCGGAAGGCATCACCATTGCCGACGCGATGACCAAACTGCAAGAAAAACTGCCGCGGCGCATTTTTTGGGGCACAACCGGGTGATCGTCATCGGCGAACGGCTGGCCCGGGAAAGCATCGTCCCGCACATCGACTTTTTCGCCCGCTACCCGCGCACCCGCCTGCACGCCTACGTGTTTGTCAGCAAGGGAAATGCCGCGCAGGTGCTGTCGCACATTCCCCCCCTTGAGCGAAACGCGGCCGATGCGATGCGCGAGTTGGCGAAATTCCGCATTGGCAAGAGCACGACGATGAAAGAACTGCTGCAGATGCTGCACACCGAGGGGCAGTCGGCCCTCGTGCCGTGGATCGAGGAGACGGCGACCGATGGGAAGCAGGGGGATGCCACCTTACTGCGGCTCGACGGGGTGGCGATCCTCAAGAACGGCAAGATGATCGGCTACGCCAACGACCGGCTCACGCGCGGCATCCTGTGGGTGCGCAACGAAATCGAAACCGCCACCATCACCACAAGAGTGAACCACGACGGCCGTGTTTCCATGGTGCAACTTAAGGCCCGTACCACCATGCGTCCATCGGTTCAAAACGGCAAATGGAAACTCACGCTGGACATCGTCACCGACGCCGACGTCGTGCAAAACGAAACCCACCTCAACGTCACCGATCCCAACGTGGCAAAAATGTTGGAAAGGAAGGCGGAAGAAGAAATCGAAACCCGGATCCGCGAGGCGCTTTCCCTCGTCCAGAAACGGATGAAGGCGGACGTTTTCGGGATCGGCGAGGCTTTTCGGCGCGCGTATCCCCATGAATGGCAGAGGGTGAAAAGGCGTTGGGATGAAATTTTCCCGACGGTGGACGTCACCGTGCGCGTGAAGGCCTACGTGCGGCGATCCGGTATGATCAACATTCCACCGGCCTTTCCGGAACGAGAGGTGAAGAAAGAGTGACGTGGGGAATGGTGGCGGGCCTCACCGCGCTCATCGCCGTCATGGCGCTGTACGAGTGGCCGAAAATCGATGCCGCGTTGAAAAAGGAACGTGCCGCCTTTGTCGTCCTGTGGGCCCTCGGCTGGCTGCTGGGAATGGTGCTGATCTTTAACCCCGACCTTCCCGGCCCCAGCCACCTGATCGACTGGGTGTTTCATCCCGTTGTCCGCCACATTGAAAGAATAGGCGGCTCATAAGCCCCGCTGTTTCCGGAACCTGTCTTGCACGCTTTCATGTCGGTACACGGAAGAGGGATTAAACGTGATCGAAAAGGGGAGAATCTCATCCTTTCAACTCGCCCTGATGCTCTACCCGGCCATCCTCGCCACCGCCGTCCTCATCGTTCCCGCGATTACGGGCCAGCAAGCTGGGCGAGACATGTGGATCTCACCGCTGTGGGCGGCTCTCGTCGGCACGCTCACCGTCTTCGTCGCCCACGCCTTGCACCGCCGGTTTCCCGGGCAAACCGTCATCCAATACAGCGAGAGCCTGCTCGGAGCTGTCGGAGGCAAGGTGGTAGGCTGTCTGTACGTGTTCTTTTACCTTCACATGACAGGCCTCATCGTGCGGGAGTACGGCGAATTTGTCATGGGCACATTTTTCAGCCGTACACCGCTTTTCATTGTGATGGTCTGCATGCTCCTTATCGCCGGTTTTGCCGTGCGCGGCGGCTTGGAAGTCATCGGCCGACTGGCCGAGCTGTTCACCCCCGTCTTTGTCGCCCTGTTGGCACTGTCCATCCTGCTCATCCTCTCCGAGCTTGAACCCATGAACATGCTGCCCATCCTTGAACACGGCCTCGCGCCTTCGTTGAAAGGCGCACTCGTTCCCCAGGGGTGGATGAGCGAAATGTTTCTCATGGCCTTCCTGCTCCCCTATTTGGCCGACCCCGAAAACGGTCGGAAAAGCGGCCTGCTCACCATCGGCGCGATCACCCTCACCATGGTGGTGGGCAACCTGGTTACCCTGTGGCTGTTCGGCGACATCACCCCCAACCTGACCTATCCCATGCTGTCCGGGGTGCAGTACATCGACATCGCCGAATTCCTGCAAAACGTGGAATCGATTGTCATGGCCATCTGGGTCACCGGGGCTTTTGTCAAGGTCGCCGTCTTTTACTACGTGCTGGTACTCGGCACGGCACAATGGCTGCATCTGACCGATTACCGTCCTCTGGCCCTGCCCATGGGTCTGCTGGTTCTCGTGTTTGCCATGTGGTCGGCCCCCAGCTTCGCGAAATTGGTGACCCATCTTGGGACCTCCCTTCCCTTGTACCTGACAACCATGCAAACACTCCTGCCGCTGGGACTCTTGCTCATCTCCGCACTTCGCGGCCGGCGGTCCCCGTCTTCGGGATTGGAACGGGCCGACAGGGCCGCAGGAGCGGCCGGGTCGCCCGCCGGATCCGCGGGGACGAGGTAACAGGCCAACAAAAAAACGCGCGCCCGGGGTTTGCTCCCGAGTACGCGTTCATCACCGTCGCGCCGCCGCTTCCACCGACAGCGGCACGTCGTTGCGCACCAGATCGTCGTAGGTCTCGCGCCGCACGACCACCTTCGCCCGGCCGTCGCGCACAAAGACGACGGCGGGGCGGCGCAGGCGGTTGTAGTTGCTGGCCATGGAATAGGTGTACGCGCCGGTGCAGGAGACGGCCAGCACGTCGCCCGGCCGCACCGGAGGCAGGGCGATGTCCCAGATCAGCATGTCCCCCGACTCGCAGGTCTTCCCGGCGATGGAAACCGTTTCGGTCGGCTCCTCCCGCGCGCGGTTGGCCAGCATCGCCTCGTAGCGCGCCTGGTAGAGGGCCGGACGGATGTTGTCGGTCATCCCGCCGTCAACGGCCACGTAGGTGCGCAAACCGGGAATCTCCTTGATGGCCCCCACTGTGTACAGCGTCGTTCCCGCCTCGCCGACGATGCTCCGCCCCGGCTCCACCCAAATTTCCGGCTCCGGGTACGCCCGGGCGCGGCATTCCGAACGCACGGCGGCGACGATCGCCTCCACGTAGGCCGCCACCGGGAGCGGCGTGTCGTCCTCGGTGTAGCGAATGCCAAAGCCGCCGCCGAGGTTGACCACCGGCGCCACATATCCCGTTTCCGCCCGGACGGCATCGAGGAACGCAAAGATGCGGGCGATGGCGGCGACGAAGCCCTCCGTCTCGAAGATCTGCGACCCGATATGGCAGTGCACGCCCAGGAGGCGAAGCGGCGGCGCGTCGAGGGCGCGCTTCACCGCCTCAAGGGCCACGCCGCTGCCGATGTCAAACCCAAACTTCGAATCTTCCTGACCCGTCTGGATGTAGGCGTGGGTGTGGGCTTCCACGCCGGGCGTCACCCGCAGGAGAATGGCAACGCGCCGCCCCCGCTCGCGGGCCATCTCCGTCAGCAGGGCCAGCTCATAAAAATTGTCCACCACCACGCACCCGATGCCCATGTCGAGGGCCATGGCCAGCTCCTCGGGCGTCTTGTTGTTGCCGTGGAGGTGGATGCGCGCGGGCGGAAACCCGGCCTTCTTCGCCGTGTACAGTTCGCCGTCCGACACGACGTCGAGGGCCAGCCCTTCCTCGGCCACGAGCTGGCACATCGCCACCGTGCAGAACGCCTTGCTGGCGTACGCCACCTGAAAGCGCGCGCCGGTCTTGCGGAACGCCTCGACAAAGGCGCGGCACCTCTCCCGGATCAGCGCCTCGTCGTACACGATAAGCGGGGTGCCAAAGGCGCGGGCCAGATCCACCGTGTCACAGCCGCCGATCTCCAGGTGTCCTCTCTCGTTGATCCGGCTTGTGCCGTGCAGGCGCATGCGCGGCTCCTCCCCAACCCCAATTCCTCGGCGAAAAAGAAAAAGGCAACTGACGTTTTCAGTTGCCCGGATTATACCACAGTTTTGTTGCGCGCTCAATTTGGCGTTTGTGCCATCGGGAACCCGTTACCGAAAACCTTGGCGTATCGCCTGCCACGTGTTCTTGATGCCGCTGTGGAGGCCGATGGCCGAGACACCGTACAACGCGCCTAGCACGATGGCCGCCAAGGCGTCGCCCGGGGCCAAGTACAAAAAGCCGGTGATCAGACCCAGGACGACCGCGGCGATGGGTGCCCAGTGGGCCGACAAGCCAAACAGGCGCAACAGGCCCACGACGCCCATGATGACGGGGATCAGGATGAGGTCCCACAACTGGAAGGTCATGCGGATCCCCCCTTTCGCGCACGTGCCGCGCCGGCCGGCCACAGGCGCGGCTACTTCCATTGTATGCGCATACGGGTAAGTCCGTTCCTCCAAGCGGGGGTCACGAGGATTGGCGGCTGGCGTCCTGGGGGCGCACGATGCTGGGGCGCATTTTCATCGACGGCACGCTGGTGCGGAACAAAATGGTGCGCAACGCGGGCCAGTTGAAGGGGATGAGCGGCCACAGGTAGGGGGTGTTGAGGGAGCGGGTCATGGCCAGAACAAAGACGATAACGGTGACGCCGAGGACGAAACCCGGAACCTTGAACAAGAACACCATCAGCAGGAGAAAGAGGCGGACAAGCTTGACGGCCAAGGACAGCTCATAGCTGGGCGTGGCGAACATCCCGATTGCCGCCACGGCCGTGTACAGGATGGTTTCGGGCGCAAACAGGCCGACCTTGATCGCCACTTCGCCGATCAGCACGGCGGCGATGAGCCCCATCGCCGTGGCCAGCGGCGTCGGCGTGTGGACGGCGGCCATACGCATCAGGTCGATGCCGATTTCGGCCAGGATAAACTGGAAGAAAATAGGGATTTCACCGGACTTCTTCGGCCCGATGAAGGCCAGTTCCTTGGGCAACAGCTCGGGGTTGAACACGAACAGGAGCCACAGCGGCAGCAGAAAGATAGACAGGAGAATCCCGATGAACCGGATCCACCGCAAATAGGTGCCCACCACCGGCGTCTGCCGGTACTCCTCGGCGTGTTGCACATGGTGGAAAAAGGTCGTCGGCGCGATGATCACGCTGGGCGACGTGTCCACCAGGACGAGGACGTGTCCCTCGAGCAAATGGCTGGCGGCGACGTCGGGCCGCTCGGTGTAGCGCACCAAGGGGAACGGGTGCCAGTTGCGGCCCACCAGAAACTCCTCGAGGGCTTTTTCGGCCATCGGCAGCCCGTCGACGGTGATGCGGGACAGTTTGTCGCGAATGAGGCGGACCAGTTCCGGGTCGGCGACGTCCTTCAGGTACGCGAGGCAGACATCGGTTTTCGAGCGTTCCCCGACCTGGACCAGCTCCATGCGCAAGCGCTCGTCCCGGACGCGGCGGCGGATCAACGCGGTATTGAACACCAGCGTTTCGGTGAAGCCGTCGCGCGACCCGCGAACCACCCGCTCGGTGTCGGGCTCCTCCGGCTGGCGGGCCGGATAATGGCGCGCGTCAACCGCAAGAGCCGTCTGCTCGCCGTCGATGAGCACCACCAGGTGGCCGGCCAGCAGCTTGTCCACCACCTCGTCCATGCGGCGCAGTTCCTCAACCTGCGGGTGGGTGAGGTACTTGCGGAACATGCGCGTCAGGACCTGGGGAACCAGCTCTTCCCGCTTCACCCGCGACAGCTCGCGCAGCATCTCCACGACCACCATGTTGTCGGGGAAGCCGTTGATAAAGTAGAAGGCCAGCTTCTTCTCCCCGACGGACAGCTCCCGAACGCCGATGTCAAAGCTGACGCCGATGTCGAGGCGTTTTTTCAGGTATTCCTGATTGACCGCCAATTTCCGATGAATGGGGGCGTCTTCCCGTTCGTTTTTGGCGGCTTTTGCCGTTTCATGATCCGCCATGGTGACCCCTCCGCGTCAAGATCAGCTCGACCGCTTTGCGCGTGACCGGCGCGCCGCGCCGCACGTCGTCGTGCCCGTTCATCTTGCCGATGTCGCCGATGCCGACAACAAGCGGCACATCCAGCTGGCCGAGAATGCCCACGGTGTCGCCGAACACGCGCGCATCCCCGTCTTCATGGGGCACGCCGTCCTTGTCCACGCCACACGGAACGACGCGCCCCGCATAATCCACCGAGCAGTCCACATACACGCTCGCCGTACGGCACGTGTTGGACGCGACGGCCAGCGCGCCGAGCACGTCGATCGCGGAATGGTTGGCCACTAGGGCCAGGGCCTGTTCCCCTCGCCCGGCTTGCGCGTCCCCGCAGTCATCAAACAGGACAAGGACCGGATCCACCGGGGTTTGGAGAATGGCGTCGACCAGCTGCCATCCGGTCAGCGGCGTCGGGTTGCCCGCCGAGCGGGCGAGGAAGCGCGCCCCCAAACAAGCGGCGACGAAGGCCACGGTGCGCCGCGCCACCTCGTCGCCGTCGGTGATCAGCACCACGCGCCGACGCACCGCGCCTTACCCCTTCGGCCGGAACAGCAGGGCGCTGAGAAAGCCGAAGATGATGGCGGCGGAAATCCCGGCGCTGGTCACTTCAAAAATCCCGGTGATGATCCCGATGATCCCATGCCGTTCGGCCTCCGCCAGCGCCCCGTGAACGAGGGCATTGCCAAAGCTGGTGATCGGCACCGTCGCGCCGGCCCCGGCAAAATCGATCAGCGGTTCGTACAGCCCGAAGCCGTCGAGCACGGCTCCGGCCACCACCAAGATGCTCATCACGTGGGCCGGGGTGAGCGTGGTCAGGTCCATGAGCAGCTGGCCGATGACGCAGATCAGCCCGCCCACGACAAAGGCCGTCACGTACTCCATTCTTCACGCGCTCCCTTCCTTGGCCGTTGCCGTCGATTCAAGGGCCACGGCATGGGCGATACAGGGAATCGATTCGCCCTGCTGGTAGGTGAGGGGACTCAGCAGCGCTCCGGTCGCCACGATGAGCACGCGGCGGTACGTGCCGTTGTTCAGCCCGTTGACGATGTGGCTGTAGGTGACCACGGCGCTCGAGGCGCATCCGCTGCCGCCGGCAAACACGCCCTGATCCGGCCTGTAGATCATCAGCCCGCAGTCGCGGTGAACCGATCCAATGTCGTACCCCATTTCGGCCAGCAGCTCCCGCACGAGGGGCGTGCCCACGCTGGCCAGATCACCCGTGGCAATAAGATCGTAGTCCTGCGGCGTGCGCGCCGTGTCGCGAAAATGGGTGGCGATGGTGTCGGCAGCGGCGGGCGCCATGGCCGAACCCATGTCGAAGGGATCCTTTTGCTGCCAGTCGATCACTTTGCCAATGGTGGCGTGGGTGATGCGCGGCCCTCGTGCCCCTTTGCCCACGACGGCCGCCCCGGCTCCGGTAACCGTCCACTGGGCGTACGGCGGCTTTTGGCCGCCATACTCGGTCGGGTACCGGTACTGCTTTTCCGCCGTACAGTTGTGGCTGGAACAGGCGGCCACGGCATAGGACGCATACCCCGCATTGACGAGCGCCGCGGCGAGGGCCAGCGCCTCCATCGACGTCGAGCACGCCCCGTACACGCCCAAATAGGGAAACTGCAGGCTCCGCGTGGCAAAGGTTGCCGAGATGATCTGGTTTAAGAGATCACCGGCAACGATGACATCGATCTCCTCATTGGCCAGGGCTCCCTTGTCAATGGCTTTCTGCACGGCCAACTCCAAGAGCTTCCGCTCCGCCTTTTCCCACGTTTTCTCCCCGAGGTACAGGTCGTCAAACACGAGATCAAATTCTTTGGCCAGGGGACCCTGGGCTTCCTTCGGCCCGACCGCCACCGCGCTGGAGACGATCCGCACGTCGCCCGTAAACTGCCACGTCTGGCGGCCCAGCCGCACCCGCTCGTCGCGCACGGTTACCCCTCCAGTCCTAACAACGTGCGAACCAAACCGACCACAAACGCCGCCACCACGCCGAACACAATCACCGACCCGGCAAGCTTAAACATGTTGCCGCCGACGCCCAGCACATACCCTTCCGCGCGGTGCTCAATGGCCGCCGAGGCAATGGAGTTGGCGAACCCCGTCACCGGCACGGCCGAACCCGCCCCGGCAAACTGCCCGATCTTGTCGTAGATCCCGAGACCCGTGAGCAGGGCCGAGAGAAAGATGAGCGTGGCCACCGTCGGGTTTCCCGCCGTCTTCTCGTTAAAATCAAAGAAGTACATGTAGAAGTTTTGGATCCCTTGCCCGATGGCGCAGATCAGCCCTCCGACGAGAAACGCCTTGACGGCATTGCGCACGACGGGCGGCTTGGGTTTCACTTCCTTCACCCGTTTTTTGTACTGTTCAATGCGCATTTGCTGCTCGCGCAGGGCATCGGACGTCTGCGGAACTTTCATCGGCCCACTCCCTCCTGCGGTCCATCGTCTACCCCTTAGCCTGCAACGGTCTGCGAGCGGCTATGACCGGCGGTGTGTTCAAGTTTATTTCTCAAACACCAACCATTGGAACAGAGAGCCGAACACTTTTCCCAACACCATGGCCATGAGCAGCACGACAATGCGTTCCACCATCAACACGCGCTTGGCCAGAATGGGCAACACGTTGAGCACCTCCGTCAGTGCGGCGGCCAGAAGCCCAACAAAACAGCCGGCAAAAAAGCCGTGCACCCCGACTGCCCACTCTGGAAGGCGTAGCACAACACCGGCAAAGTCCGCCCACGTCCAGAACAGGGCCCCGGCAACGATGGCGCCCTCAAACCAAGGGACATAGTTCTGGGTGCGGCTGAGTTGCGCCAGGCGCGGAATGATGTCCAGCACCGTAAAAAGAGCGGCCATGCCGCTCCCCACGGCGATGCCCCCACCCAGCCCGATCACGATCAGGAACAGGTCGGCGATCATGGGCCATCCTTCTCCCGTTTGGCCCGTTCGTTGGCAATCACGTACTGGTCCAGGTTTTGCTGATACAAGAACATTTCCACCTCGAGCGGGCTGGGTTCTTCGTTCAGCTTCTTGCGGAACAGGTGATTGAAAAACAGCACCATGCCCACGCCAATGCCCAGGGAATAGGGAATCTGCAGAACGAGCGGCTCCGCATTGAACTCCCCGGTGATCAGGAAGTACAGCCGCCGATGGACTTCCTCCATGCTCACGTCGCCGTGAAAGTTCATCAGCGCCAGTCCCGACCCCACAAACAGCAGGATCCACGTGAGGGCCACAAACAAGAGATGCGGCCTGCGCCGGTCGTACAAGACCTCGATGATCGTCTCCGTCGGCCCCACGGGCACGACGTCGACGTGCGGCAGGCGGCGGTGGATCGCGTCGATCACGTGCATGACGTCGATGACCACCAATTGGCCATCCGACATCTGGATCGGGTAGAGCGGCAGCGGGCGGAGCATCTGGATGACCGCGGGATCGCCCACAAAGGTGGCCACATCGCCCACTTTCACCACCGTTTGCGGGCGCACGTAGATGCGCTCTTTCATGGACATGTACAGCGTGGTGTTTGCGGATGCCATGGTCATCCCTCCCCGCTTTGGGCCTTAGTATGCCCGTCCCAAACCCGCCGCGATGGCGCATCTCCGGTGACGTATGTGGCAAACGAGGCAAAACATGAACGCGATCATGAAGACCAAAAAAAAAGACGGGAGCGCGTCCTCCCGCTGGCTACGGCGTCATCTCGTCGCGAATTTTTTGCAAGATGCGCTTCTCCAGCCGTGACACCTGCACCTGGGAAATGCCGAGGCGCTCGGCCACCTCGGACTGCGTGTAATCCTTGTAGTAGCGTAGGTAGACGATGAGCCGTTCCCGGTCGTCCAGCTTGCGGATGGCCTCCTGCAAGGCCATCTTGTCGAACCAGCCCTCATCGTCCCCGTCGGCGAGCTGGTCCATCAGCGTGATCGGGTCGCCTTCGTTTTCGTACACCGTCTCATGGATCGACGCCGGCGTGCGGCCCGCCTCCTGGGCAAACACCACCTCTTCCGGCGTCATGCCCAGCGCTTCGGCCAGTTCGCCCACCGTCGGCGTTCGCCCGAGGGCCTTCGTCAAGTCGTCCTTTTTGCGGCGAATGCGCTGCGACGCCTCCTTGAGCGAGCGGCTCACCTTGACCGAACCGTCGTCGCGCAAAAAGCGCTGGATCTCGCCGATGATCATCGGAACGGCGTAGGTGGAAAATTTGACCTCATACGACAAGTCAAACTTGTCGACGGCTTTGAGCAGCCCGATGCACCCGATCTGAAAGAGGTCGTCAGCCTCGTACCCGCGCCCGAGAAACCGCTGCACGACCGACCACACCAAGCGGACGTTGGCTTCCACGAGCCGGTTGCGCGCCTCCGTGTCGCCCGCTTGACTTCGGGCGATCAGCGCGCGGACCTCTTCGTCGCTCAATTGCGGATTCGGTTCACGCACGTCCACGCTCATGATCGTCCCCTTACTGGCGCACGGCGGCGGGATGGGAAGACAGCTGCTTGACAAGGCGGACGCGGGTGCCCTTGCCGGGTGCCGACGTGATGGTGAGCTCGTCGACGAAATTTTCCATAATCGTAAAGCCCATGCCGGATCGCTCCAGTTCCGGCTTGGTGGTGAAAAGGGGCTGGCGGGCCTGCTCGATGTCGGCGATGCCCACACCGTCGTCCTCGACGACAATTTCCACCCGGTTGCCTTCCACCGTCACGTGGATGCGGACGATGCCGTCGTCGCGGTTTTCGTACCCGTGAATGATGGCATTCGTCACCGCCTCCGAAACGACGGTCTTGATTTCCATGAGCTCCTCCAGCGTGGGGTCAAGCTGCGAGAGAAACGCGGCCACCGCCACGCGGGCGAAGGACTCGTTCTCGCTCCGGCTGGCAAAGGACAGGCTCATGAAGTTCGGTTTCACGTCACGCCACCCCCAACGCGTGCAAGGCTTCCCATTCGCTCTCTTCGATGCGCAGGATCTTAAACAGCCCGGACAGCTCGAAGAGGCGGTAAATGGTCGGGTGAATGGAACAGACGACCATCTCCCCGCCCAGCTGGGCGACCCGCTTGTAGCGGCCCAGGATGACCCCAAGGCCGGAGCTGTCCATAAAGGTGAGGTCGGCCAGGCTGAGGACGATGCTGCGGATCTTTTCGCGGTTCATGATCGCGTCCACCTGCTCCCGCAGCGCATCGGCGGTGTGGTGGTCCAGTTCCCCCGCCAAGCGGATGATCAACACGTCGCGTTTCGTTTCCAGCTCCACGTGCAGTCGCAT
This sequence comes from Calditerricola satsumensis, assembly GCF_014646935.1. GTDB lineage: Bacteria > Bacillota > Bacilli > Calditerricolales > Calditerricolaceae > Calditerricola > Calditerricola satsumensis. The sequence goes on from NZ_BMOF01000022.1 coordinate 24,769, forward strand.
CGCTCCCTCTCCTTTCCCATCGTTCACCCATCTTTTCTCTACCTGCAGACGCCGTTCCTGCCCTTCGACGAAAGAACAAAAAAATCGAGAAGCCTTGTCGAATGCGGCCTCTCGATTGTTCCGTTCGTCACCGTTCGCGCGCCCCGCGTCAGGGCAGATGAAGCAGGCGGTTTAGGGCGCGCTGCCAGAGCTGGCCGAAGGTGGCCGCACCCACGTCAACCGGCGCCACCAGATCGAGCCGCGCCACCTCTTGGCCCTGCTTCGTCACGACCACATGGCCCAGCACGTCGCCGGCCTTCACCGGCGCCAGAACGCGTTCCGGAAGCTCCACTGTCGTCTGGTACTGCCCGGCGTCCTCCCCGCGCTTCATGAGGAGGTTGAAGTGCCGGGCGGCCACCACTGGAAGGCGCTCCCGCTCGCCTTTTTCCACGGGGAGTTCCTGAATCACGTCGCCGCGCTGGTAGAGCGGTTTGGTCGTATACTGGCTGAAGGCGTAGTCAAACATCTTGGCCACTTCGGCGTTGCGCGTCTTCGTATCCGGTTCGCCGAGAACGACGGCGATGACGCGGAAATTGTCGCGCTTGGCCGTGGCGGAGAGGCAGAATTTCGCTTCGCTGGTGTACCCCGTCTTCAGGCCGTCGCATCCCGGATAGAAGCGCACCAAGCGGTTGGTGTTGACGAGCCAGAAGGGGCGGTTGGTGTCTTTGCGCAGGTAATCCTGGTACAGCCCGGTATACTTCGTGATGGCCTCGTATTTGAGGAGCTCGCGGGACATGATGGCGATGTCGCGGGCCGAGGTGTAATGGTCCGGGGCGGGCAACCCGTTGCTGTTGGCAAAGCGGGTATCGGTCATGCCAAGCTGGCGGGCCTTTTCGTTCATCATCGCCACAAAGGCCTCTTCCGTGCCGGCGACGTACTCGGCAAGGGCCACCGACGCGTCGTTGCCCGAGGCCACGGCGACGCCCTTGATCAGGTCCTCCACGGTCATCTCTTCGCCGGGCTCGAGGAAGATCTGCGACCCGCCCATCGAGGCGGCGTATTCGCTGACGCGCACCTTGTCGGTCAGCTTGATCTTCCCCCGGTCAATCGCTTCCATGACGAGGAGGAGCGTCATGATCTTCGTGATCGAGGCCGGCGGCAACTTCAGGCGGCTGTTCTTCTCATACAGGACCGTCCCGGTGTCGGCGTCGATCAAGATGGCCGACACCGCGTTTTGGGCCAGGTTGACCGATGAGGGCACCGGCTGGGGCTTCGGCTGCGCCCACGCGACGTTGGCGGCAAGGAATACGGTAGCCAGCCCGGTAAAGAAAAACGCGCGGATCGTCTTGTGCATGGGGGTCCCTCCACGTGTAGGCTGCGCTGTCTCTTATCTTTGCCAAGTCGTGGAGGTTTCATCCGTTCCGCAACTCATGGACAAATATCCCCTCGAAGGGATACTGCCTCGGTTGCTTCCTGCTTCATCGGCGAGGTGCTCGTAGACCGCAGCCAGCTGCGTTCCGCCGCAGAGCCCGTCTCCACAGGCTTCACTTCCCGTGGAACTCACGGTAGGACCGTCTTACGCCACGGTCAGGGCAAACCTGAGCAGATTCTTGGCCGCATTCACGTCCCGGTCGTGATGCGTGCTGCACTTCGGACACGTCCACGTCCGGACGGAAAGCGGGAGTTCTGACATAACGTGGCCGCAGGCGTGGCACGTCTTCGACGTCGGCTCGTAGCGGCTTACCTTCACGAGGCGCACGCCCCAACGCTTGGCTTTCGCTTCGAGGAGCGCCCGGAAGGTGCTCCACCCGACGTCGGCGATGTGCCGCGCGAGGCGGTCGTTCTTCAGCATCCCAGCGACGTTCAGGTCCTCGATCGCGATCACCGGGTGGGTTCGGACGAGTTCGGTCGTGAGCTTATGAAGGAAGTCCAGACGAATGTTCCGGATCTTCCGGTACAGCCGGGCGAGGCGAAGGGCCGATTTTTGCCGGTTCTTTGAGCCTTTTTCTTTCCGGCTGTGGGCGCGCTGGCGTCTTTGAAGAAGGCGGAGCCTTTTGGCGAGGGGCTTGGGCGCTGGCACAGGCATTTTCCCTTCCCGAACCCAGCGCCACGCCGTTTTGTACGTGTTGCCGCGCTTTTTGGCCCATTCGCTAAGTTTCATGGGCATGTTTGGCAATCCCTGTGACGTCCGCGCGATTGCACAAGGCTTCTGCGAGGCGCACCTGCCTCTACCCGCGCACCTCGCCCTCCTCCGTCACCCGCCCGCGCACGAGCGGCGGCGGGAAAGCCGGCTCGTCGGAAATGGCGAAGGCGCGCACAAGGCGCGCGGCGACGGCGTCCACATCGGGGCGATTGGCGTGGATCACCGCCAGCGGCTCGCCGGCTTCCACGCGGTCGCCTACCTTCTTGCGCAGCACGACGCCCACGGCCAGGTCGATGGCCGACTCCTTCGTCTCCCGGCCGGCGCCGAGGAGCATGGCACACTCGCCCACCTCGCGCGCCGCCACGCGGGAGACGTAGCCGCGTTTCGGGGCGAGAACGGGGATCTGGTGCGCGGCCTGCGGCAGGCGGTCCGGCTCATCGACAATGCGCGCGTCGCCGCCCTGGGCGGCCACAAAGCGGCGGAAGGCCTCCAGCGCCGCGCCGGTTTCGATGTTGCGCGTCAGGATCGCCCGCGCCGCCTCCAGGTCCGGCGCCGCGCCGGCGAGCACGAGCATGTGCGCCCCCAGCACCAGGCACAGCTCGGTCAGGTCGGCCGGCCCGCGCCCGGCCAGCGTGTCGATCGCTTCCCGCACCTCGAGGGCGTTCCCCACGGCGTAGCCGAGGGGCTGGCTCATGTCGCTCACCACGGCCACGGTGCGCCGTCCCAGCCGCTCGCCGATGGCCACCATGGCCCGCGCCAGGGCGAAGGCGTCGGCCTCCTCGCGCATGAAGGCCCCCTCGCCGGTCTTCACGTCGAGGACGATGGCGTCGGCCCCGGCGGCGATCTTCTTGCTCATCACCGAGCTGGCGATGAGCGGAATCGACTCCACTGTTGCCGTCACGTCGCGCAGGGCGTAGAGCAGCTTGTCGGCCGGCGTCAGCTTGGCGCTCTGCCCGACGACGGCCAACTTGATGCGGTTCACCTGGTCGACGAACTGCTGGGGCGTCAGCTCCGTGGTGAAGCCGGGGATGCTCTCCAGCTTGTCGATTGTCCCCCCGGTGTGGCCCAGCCCGCGCCCCGACATCTTGGCCACGGGCACGCCAGCCGACGCCACGAGGGGCCCGAGCACGAGCGTCGTCGTGTCGCCGACGCCGCCGGTCGAGTGCTTGTCCACCTTCACCCCGGCGATGGGCGACAGGTCGACCGTCTCGCCGGAGGCCACCAGCTCCTGGGTGAGGTACGCCGTCTCCTCGTCGGTCATGCCGCGGAAGTAGACGGCCATCGCCCACGCGGCCATCTGGTAGTCGGGGATGCGCCCCGCCACGTAGCCCTGGATGAGAAAGCGCAGCTCCTCGGCGGTGTGGGTCCCGCCGTCGCGCTTCTTGCGGATCAGGTCGACGGCGCGCATCAGGCCCTCACCCCGGCCACGACGGCCCGCACGAGGGCGGTGAACTTCGGCTTGGTCCGCTCGGCCACGGCCACCACCTGCTCGTGGGTGAGGGGCTCCAGCTCCTCGCCGATGGCCATGTCGGTGATGCAGGAGATGCCCAGGACGCGCAGCCCGCAGTGGGCGGCGGCGATCACCTCGGGGATGGTGGACATGCCCACGGCGTCGCCGCCCAGCCGGCGGAGCATCACGAGCTCAGCCGGCGGCAGGTAGTTCGGCCCGCTGATGCCGGCGTAGACCCCCTTCTGCACGCGGATGCCCAGTTCCTGTGCCTTCTGCTCGGCGAGGGCGATCAGCTCGGGGTCGTAGGCCCGAGACATGTCGGGAAAGCGTGGCCCCAGCTCGTCGTCGTTCGGCCCAATGAGCGGGTTGTCGCCGGTAAAGTTGAGGTGGTCCACAATCAACATGAGATCGCCGGGCTGGAAGGCCTTGTTCATCCCCCCGGCGGCGTTGGTGACGATCAGCACCTTGGTGCCGAGGAACTTCATGACGTACACCGGAAAGGCCACCTGGGCCATGGAATAGCCCTCGTAGTAGTGGAAGCGGCCCTGCATCGCCACCACGGGCTTTCCTTCCAGGCGACCGATCACGAGGCGGCCGGCGTGGCCGGCCACCGTCGACACGGGGAAATGCGGAATCTCCCCGTACGGGATCACCGTCGCGTCCTCGATTTGCTCGGCCAGGTCGCCGAGCCCCGATCCAAGAATGAGGCCGATCTCCGGCACGAGGCCCGTTCGCTCGCGGATGGCGGCGACGGCCTCGCGCACCGCTTGCGCGCGGTTGGCCATGTGCGCTCCCCCTCCTTTTTTACAGCGCTTCCACAATGCCCCCGACGAGGGCGCGGAAGGTGTCCTTCACCCGCTCCGCCGTCTCCATCACTTCCGCGTGGGACAGCGGCTGGGGCAGGATGCCGGCGGCCATGTTGCTGATGCAGGAGATGCCCAACACGCGGATGCTGGCGTGACGGGCGACGATCACTTCCGGTACGGTGGACATGCCCACGGCGTCGGCTCCCAGCGTGCGCAGCATGCGGATCTCCGCCGGCGTCTCGTAGCTCGGGCCGAGGAGCCCGGCGTATACGCCCTCGCGCAAGGAAATGCCCAGCTTGGCGGCAACGTCCTTCGCCAGCTCGCGCAGGCCCCTGTCGTAGGCTTCGGACATGTCGGGGAAGCGCGGGCCGAGCCGCTCGTCGTTGGGCCCGATGAGCGGGTTGCGGAAGGTCAGGTTGAGGTGGTCGCGGATCAGCATCAGGTCGCCGGGCCGGAAATCGGTGTTGATGCCGCCGGCGGCGTTGGTGACGATCAGCGTGTCGACGCCGAGGGCCTTCATCACGCGCACGGGGAAGGTCACCTGCTCCAGGGAGTACCCCTCGTAGGCGTGGAAGCGCCCCTTCATCGTCATCACCGGCTTGCCGCGCAGGGTGCCAACGACCAGCTTCCCGTCGTGCCCTTCCACCGTCGACACGGGAAAGTCGGGAATCTCCCCGTAGGGAATCTGCACGCCCTCCACCTCGTCGGCCATCACGCCGAGGCCCGAACCGAGGATCAGGCCGATTTTCGGCCGCACGGGCAGCTTCGGCGCCAGAAAGGCGCGCACCTTTTCGATGCGTTCGTACAGCGACACGGTTTCCCCTCCTCCTAAATTTCCGCCAAAAAGCTCGTCCCGATCGCCGGCGGCGTCACGCCGAAGTTGTCGGCCACCGTGGCCCCCACATCGGCGAAGGTTTCGCGCAGGCCAAGGCTACGCCCCTCGCGCAGGGCGGGGTGCCACACGAGCAGCGGGACGTACTCCCGCGTGTGGTCGGTGCCGCGGTGGGTCGGGTCGTTGCCGTGGTCCGCGGTGAGGATGAGCAGGTCCCCCTCGCGCAGCGCCGCGAGGATCTCCGGCACCCGCCGGTCGAAGGCCTCGAGGGCCTGGGCGTACCCTTGCGGATCGCGCCGGTGGCCGTACTTGGCGTCAAAGTCGACCAGGTTGAGGAAGGCCAGCCCACGGAAGGACCGCTGGGCCACCTCCAGCAGCTTGTCGACGCCGTCCTCGTTGGACGCCGTCTTGATCGCCTCCGTCACCCCTTCGCCGGCGTAGATGTCGGAAATCTTGCCGAGGGCGATGACGTCGTACCCGGCGTCGGCCAGGCGGTTCATCACCGTCGGCGCCGGCGGCTTGACCGAGTAGTCGCGGCGGTTCGCCGTGCGCACAAAGGCCCCCGGCTTCCCGACGAAGGGCCGCGCGATCACCCGCGTGACGGCGTACTCGTCGCGGAGCGTCAGCTCGCGGGCGATCTCGCAGATGCGGTACAGCTCCTCGAGGGGGATCACCTCCTCGTGGGCGGCCACCTGGAACACGCTGTCGGCCGACGTGTAGACGATGACGGCGCCGGTGCGCATGTGCTCCTCGCCCAGCTCCTCGATGATGGCCGTGCCCGACGCCGGCTTGTTGCCGAGGACTTTTCGCCCGATGCGCCGCTCAAACTCGGCAATCAGCTCCGGCGGAAAGCCATTCGGATACGTCTTGAAGGGCACCTTCGTGTGAATGCCCATCAGCTCCCAGTGGCCGGTGGTCGTGTCCTTGCCGGCGGAGATCTCCGCCATCTTGCCGTAGTGAGCCTTCGGCGCAGCCGCCGGCGGGATCCCCTTCAGCGGGGCAATGTTGCCGAGCCCCAGCGTCGCCAGGTTGGGCAGCGAAAGCCCCACCGCCTCGGCGATGTGCCCCAGCGTGTTCGCCCCCTCGCCGCTGTAGTCGGCCGCGTCGGGAAGCGCCCCGATGCCGACGCTGTCCAGGACGACGAGAAAGATGCGCGAAAATCGCATGGTCCCCTCCTCCTTGCTGCCGCAGTTGCCAGACGTCAGACCTCTCCATCGCCAAAAAGACGCGCCGCCGCGACCCGCTACGCACGCGGGTGCGTGCGCGCGTAGATCTCCTTCAGGCGCGTCTTGGTGACGTGGGTGTAGATCTGCGTCGTGGAGATGTCGGCGTGGCCGAGCATCTCCTGCACGGAGCGCAGGTCGGCCCCGTTTTCCAAAAGGTGCGTGGCAAAGGAATGGCGCAGCGTGTGCGGCGTGATCTCCTTGGCGATGCCCGCCTCGCGGGCGTACTTCTTGATGATCTTCCAGAACCCCTGCCGCGTGAGGCGCCGGCCGTGGTGGTTGACGAACAGGGCCTCTTCCCCCTGGCTGCGCAGCAGCATCGGCCGGGCCCGCTCGATGTACCTGCGCGTGGCGTCGACGGCGATCCGGCCGAGGGGGATGATCCGCTCCTTCGATCCCTTGCCCATGCACTTGAGGTAGGCCATGTGCAGATTGACGTCGTGCAGGTTCAGCGACACCAGCTCCGACACGCGCAGACCCGACGCGTACAACAGCTCCAGCATCGCCTTGTCGCGCAGGCCGGTCGGCGTGCGCGGATCGGGCATCGCCAACAGGCGCTCCACTTCCTCCACCGACAACACCTTGGGCAGGCGCTTCTGCAGTTTGGGCGTCTCGAGGTTGACCGACGGGTCCTGGTCAATGAGGCGTTCGCGGAACAGGAAGTGGAAAAACGACCGGATCGACGCCAGGTGGCGCGAGATGGTCGCCGTGGCCTTCCCTTGCTGCTGCAGGTGCAGGAGAAAGCCCACAATGTGCGCCCGCGTCGTCTCCTCGATGCGCTGGACGCCCTGTTCCTTCAGGTACGCGGCAAAGGCCGTCAGATCCTGGCGGTACGAGACCAGCGTGTTGGCCGCCAACCCCCGTTCGACGCCGAGGTAGTGGATGAACTGGTCGATCAACGTCTCCATCGCTCGTCCAAGACTCCTTTGTGCTGCATCGTCCAGGGGTTTCACGCTATTCCTCCATTCCACACGAGGTCCCGCGAATCCTCTTTTTCCGCCGCTCCTTTTTTCTTCCTGCTCTTGAATGGCACCCTCCGTTCCATGGCCAGCCTGTGTCGCCCACAGACGCGCAGAGACGCCCGATCGGCTGGCCGCCGTCATTCCCCGTAGCGCAGAAAGGTGCGCACGTGCTCCCACACGTTCCTTCCCTCGCCGGCGGCATCCGGCGCACCCGGCGTGAGCACCTTCACCGCGCGGCCCTTGGGCTCCTCATACGGGTTGAGGGGCAGCACGTGGGCGGTGACCCAATCGATGCCGCGGTAAAACAAATAGGTAAGAAGCAAAAAGAGCGCGCAAAAGCGAACCAAGAGCAGCACGCGCCGCACGAAATCCGTCACGGCGGTTTGCCCCCCTTTTCCCATGCGTCCGCGCCGCATGGTCAAGCTGTTCTAGCCTATGCCGAAAGGGGGCAGGGATATACGTGGAACGCAGGGAGCGGTAAGTGTCGCATCGTTCCCCATGGGCCAGTATACCAAAACCCCTCGGCGATGGGGCTTTGCATTGCGGGATCATGAATTCGCCGTTCAACCCGTTGGAGCCTTTCGGCCAGGATGGGGAGCGAAACCAAGGGGGTGCCGCCCTCACCCAGGGTCGGAAATGTGCGATAGGGATGCCGCTCGCCATAGCGAAGCATCCCGCGCCGGTCTTCTAAAGGTGCCCAAGGGTCCGGAGCGTAGGCAAGGCTGACGCTCGCGGGGTAGCCCGCGCTCAGACGCGTTAGCCCGTCAACGGCTCTAGGACTTCAGGGCTGTAGGTGCGATCACAGCGTAAGCATACGAATTGCGTAAATCTCGGATTTCGCTCGAGCATTGTCCTCGTTCTCCCTACATTTAACTGTCAGCTAAAATGAACAATTCACGAAAAGTTTCCCAAGTCTCGTGCGTCTATCTAGGAATCCCCGCGCATTACACGGATTAGCCAATTTACCACTAAAAGCGACAATGGTATCAACATAAACGTAATAAAGACACTGATTACATTGGTTATGCCAGTAACAGGTATTGATAGCCTATTCCAAATAAAAGCCAGTACTTTTAATAAGACGATAAAAACGATTGCCGTTAACCCAAAAAACACAATACGTTCCTTCACATTATCGCCCCACTTCATTAACATTCATAGTGGCATTATTACCGTTAACAACATAATAATGCACCGGCGACCTTTACATGCCCTCATGGATAGATCAGCCGCTGGTGCGCTCTGTCTAACAGTCGTTCTCCCCAGTCCCCTAACGCCTAAATGTGGCTTGCAACCATCGGAGAAGTTACCGACTACTTTTGCCCCATGAGGTATTGGTTAATGGCCGGCGCTTTTCCACCGTGTGTCATACCGTACTTGAGGTAATCCAGCGTTTCGAACGGCTTCTGATCGTACACCACCCTGAAATAGAGATCGATCAGATCCCCAACCTTGTACTGCGATGTCAGGTTTCCACGGAAAGGCCACTCCACTACCCCGTCAGCCTCATAAGCGCTCACGAATGCAAAGTACGTGACATCTTCTTTTCTGTCGTATTCCAGGCGTACAATTTTGTCGCGGAAGTGAACGACGTCACCCACATCGTAGTTTCTAAAATCGTAGACAAACTCCCCGAGTTCCGAATCGAAAGACTGCTCTTCAAGCTCCCTCATCGTCAACGGACCCAAATCCCGTCGTGGCGCGTTGACATGCTGATCCGATGGCACAACATAGACAGAACCGTTGATTCGTCGACCCTTGACGCGCTTGCCATTCGTACGATTGACAAGGGTAAGCTCGGTCTCCGCAGCCGCGCAAGGCACGACCGCTTTAACTTGCATATCACCGGAAGCGCTGCAACCACAGCATCGAGGAGCGAATCGAAAGGCTCAACGCCTACCTGCGGGGATGGATCGGTCTATTTTCGCTTACTCGACACCCCGCATCCCGGAAGGATACTGGCGACGGGCACTTTCTCCGCAAATGAACAAGGCCACCGATCTCGCTTACTGGCGAGAACGTGGCCTTTTCAGTTTCACCGGCTTGTACACCCAGCTTCGTCAATCCTTGTGAACCGCCGTATACCGAACAGTACGTGCGAATGGTTGTAAGAGGACGGGGGTTCGCCGCCCCCTTCTACTCGACGCACGCACCGAGCCCTCTCGCGTTCCCTCACATCAACTTCTCCAGCGGCGTATACGGCCGGTTGAAGGCGCGGGCGACGCCTTCGTGGGTGATGTGGCCCTTCATCACGTTGACGCCGCGGGCCAGGGCGCGGTTGTCGCGGATGGCCTGGAGCACGCCCTTCGTCGCCAGCTGCACGGCGTACGGGATAGTGACGTTGGTGAGGGCGATGGTCGACGTGCGCGGCACGGCGCCCGGGATGTTGGGGACCGCATAATGGACCACGCCGTGCTTCACATACGTCGGGTGGCTGTGGCTGGTCACGCGGTCGATCGTCTCGATGGAACCGCCCTGGTCGATGGCCACGTCGACGATGACGGAGCCGGGGCTCATCGACTTGACCATTTCTTCGGTCACGAGGCGCGGAGCGCGGGAGCCGGGAATGAGCACCGCGCCGATCAAGAGGTCGGCCTTGGCCACGCTGCGGGCGATGTTGTAGCTGTTCGACATGAGCGTGGTCAGCCGCGCGCCAAAGAGGTCATCCAGGTAGCGCAGGCGATCGGGGTTGACGTCGAGGATCGTCACCTTGGCGCCCATGCCCATGGCGATCTTCGCCGCATTGGTGCCGACGACGCCGCCGCCGATGATGACCACTTCTGCCGGCGCAACGCCCGGCACGCCGCCGAGCAGCACGCCTTTGCCGCCCTTCGTCTTCTCCAGAAACTGCGCGCCAATCTGCACGGCCATGCGCCCGGCCACTTCGCTCATCGGTGTGAGGAGGGGCAGCGACCCGTTGTCGAGCTGCACCGTTTCATAGGCGATGGCCGTCATGCCGCTTTCCACGAGGGCCTCGGTCAGCTCCGGCTCCGCGGCGAGATGCAGGTAGGTAAACAGCACCAGATCTTCCCGGAAAAAGCGGTACTCGCTCGGAAGAGGCTCCTTCACCTTGAGGACGAGTTCGGCGCGGGTCCACGCCTCTTCCGCCGTGTCGACAATCGTGGCCCCGGCCTGGCGGTAATCGTCGTCCGTGAAACCGCTTCCAACCCCAGCGCCTGTTTCGATGAGCACGGTGTGCCCCGCCTGGCGCAGCATTTCGACGCCGGCCGGCGTGATGGCCACCCGGTTTTCGTTGTCCTTGATCTCCTTGGGTACTCCGATGATCATGTCCGTTCCTCCTTGCTCGGTCCCTTGTCCGTCGCGCGCATCCATGACTATTGTAATGCGACAGCCGGCCAAAGACAAGAAAAAAGCCCCTTCGGATCGGGAGCTCGGCCGCCGCCTATTTGTAGTCCTCCGGATTCACTTTGTCTCGACACCGATGGCAGATGCCGTGAAACGTCAAGCGGTGGTCCAGGATGGTGAAGCCCCATTCCCGCTCGACGCGCTTTTCCACCTCGCCCAGCAGGTCTTCCATGATTTCGTCGACCTTCCCGCAGTGGAGGCACACGAGGTGGTGATGATGGTGTTCCGCATCCTCCGATCGGATGTCGTACCGCGTCACGCCGTCGCCGAAATTCATCTTGTGCACGATCTTGAGATCGGTGAGCAGCTCCAGGGTCCGGTACACGGTGGCCAGCCCGATTTCGGGCGCCTTTTCCTTCACCAGGAGGTACACGTCTTCGGCGCTGAGGTGGTCCTCTTCGTTCTCCAACAGCACGCGCACCGTCGCTTCGCGCTGCGGCGTGAGCTTGTAATTGCGCGATTGCAGGATCTGACGGATGCGGCCCAGCCGCTCTTCAATCCGCTGCGCTTCCGATGAGCGCATGTTCACTGAAAATCCCTCCCTGCGGCTACCTGTACCTCATTATTATAGAAAAGCGCAGGGACGGAGTCAAATAAACGCAATCACTCAGCTAAAATCTAACCGAAGGGAGACTGGATCACTCACATCGAAATCT
>NZ_BMOF01000023.1 GCF_014646935.1 Calditerricola satsumensis
CAGTTTTGTGAAGGTGAAAGTGCACCGAATACAAGGGATTCGGACAACGAAAAAGGCTCACACGACAAAGAGCCGGCAGAGGCGTCCTCCCCTGCCGGCATGCAGCTGATCCATCATTCCGTCGGAACATCCGCCATCAAGGCGCGATACAGCAGTACCGCCGCCTCGGCGCGGGTGGTCAGCTTTTTGTCCGGCCCAGCTTCAACAAGGGAGCGCCTGAACCGCACCATGAGAAAGGGATCAATCGAGTGTTTCCCTTCCCTGCCCTCTCCGCGCCGTTCGCTATAATGGACGCAGGACCACGAGGATACGCCGAACCAAAGGAGGGAGGGCCCTATGGCGCCCAAACGGAAGTTGTCCGGCGAAGCGCGGCGCAGCGCCATCGTCGCGCTCTTAAAAACGGCCAGCGGCCCCGTGACGGGAGCCGAACTGGCCGAGAAAACGGGGGTCAGCCGGCAGGTGATCGTGCAGGACATCGCCCTCTTGAAAGCGCGCAACGCGCCAATCGTCGCCACGCCGCAGGGCTACCTGTGGCTGGAGGCGCCGAATCCGCCCCTCGTCACCCGCGTCGTCGCCTGCCGCCACACGCCGGACGAGACGGAACGGGAGCTGCTTCTCCTCGTCGACCACGGCGTGAAGGTCGTCGACGTGATCGTCGAACACCCGATCTACGGCGAGCTGCGCGGCACGCTGATGATCCAGTCCCGTGAAGACGTTCGGCGGTTCATCGAGAAGATGCGCGCGGAAAGGGCCACCCTGCTCTCCTCGCTCACCGGCGGCCTGCACTTGCACACCCTGCAAGCCCCGGATCCCTCACGCCTCGACCGCGCCTGCCAAGCGCTGAAAGAGGCGGGCATCCTCGTCGACGCCCTCGCCGGGGACGACATCCCCCTCGGCCGCCTGTAAGGGCCGGCTACGCATTCCCTTCCCGCGCGGGCCGTTTGCACAGCTTTCCTGCATATACCGTCAATAGCCGATGCAACCCGGAACCGATCCATCAGAACGTTCCGCGCGGCAAGAGGAGGTCCGTCATGCCCCCCTTTCTTCTCTACGCCCACCGCGGCGCATCGCGTCACGCCCCGGAAAACACCCTCGCCGCCTTTCGCCGGGCCATCGCCGACGGCGCCAACGGCCTGGAGCTGGATGTGCAGCTTTCGAAAGACGGCGTGCCGATTGTGCTGCACGACGAATGGCTGGGGCGCACCGTGAGCGGCCGGGGATGGGTGCGCGACCACACGTGGGACGAACTGGCGCGCCTCGACGCCGGTGCGTGGTTTTCCCCGGCCTATTCCGGCGAGCCGATCCCGACCCTCGAGGACGTGTGCCGGCTCGTCGCCGACACGGATCTGGTTCTCAACGTTGAGCTGAAGACGCAGCTCGTTCCCCAGCCGGGCATCGAGGAGCGCGTCACCGCCCTCCTGCGCCGGTATGCCCTGCTCCCCCGCACGGTGATCTCCTCCTTCTCCATCGCCACCCTGCAAACCGTCCGCCGCATCGCTCCCGACGCGACCATCGCCGTCTTGTATTGGGGCGAATTGCACCGCCCGTGGCGGCTCGCCGCCGCCCTTGGCGCCCCGTACCTGCACCCGCCGGAAGCCGCCGTCACGCCCCGTTACGTGAAGGAGGCGCACCGGTGTGGCCTGCGCGTCGTCCCGTACACGGTGAACAACCCTGCCGTCGCCAAACGGCTTGTCGCGTGGGGCGTCGACGGCCTGATCACCGATGATCCGGGGCGAATTCGGCGCGCCATCGGCCCTCTGCGAAAGGCAAACGCCGCGGCAACACGCCGCGCCCGCAACCGTCTTCTCCGGAAACGTCGCCGGAAATCCGACAATCGGCCCCCAACCGAAACGCCCCCGGCCACATCCTAGCCGGAGGCGTTTTTCGTTGCCAGAGATCGCGATGCACGGCGAAGCCTGCTGCGTGCCGTCACACGCGGAATGCGTCCACCGTTTGCCGCAGCGTCTGGGCCAATTCGCGGAGCGAAGTCGCCGAGCCGGCCATCTCCTCCATCGACGCCAGCTGCTCTTCCGTGGCCGCGGCCGCCTGCTCGGCGCTCCCCGACGCTTCCTTCGCCAGCCGTGCCACCTCTTCCACCGACGCGGTGACCTCCTCGGAACCCGCCGACAGCTCTTCGGAGACGGACGCCACCTCCTGCACCTGTCCGTTCACCGTGTGCATGGCGGACGCGATGCGGGCAAAGGCTTCCCCCGCCTGGCGAACCGCCTCCTTCCCCGCTGCCACCTCCTGAACCGTGGCCTCCATGGCGGCCGTCGCTTGTCGCGTTTCCTCCTGAATGCCGCGGATCAAGGCAACGATTTCCTGAGCCGACCCCTTGGCCTGCTCCGCCAGCTTGCGCACTTCGTCGGCCACCACGCTGAACCCGCGGCCGTGTTCGCCGGCGCGCGCCGCCTCGATGGCCGCGTTAAGGGCGAGAAGGTTGGTCTGCTCGGCGATTTCGGTGATGACGGCGGTAATCGTTTCGATTTCTTGCGACCGGTCGGCCAGCGCGCGCACGTCGTTCGCCGTCCGGGTGACGGTTTGGGCAATGGTTTCCATCTGCCCAATGGCCTGCTGCACCAACCGGCTTCCCTCCTCGGCCGTCTGGGTCCCCGCGGCAGCCGACTGCTCCACCGTGGCCATGGCCTCGGCGATGCGCTGGATGCCCGCGGCCATCTCCTCCATCGCCCGCGCGCTCTCCTCCGTCACCCGCACCTGCGATTCGGCGCCGCTGGCCACCGTCTGCACGGACTGGGCAATCTCCTGCGCCGCCTGCGCCGTCTGCTCGGCGCCGGCCGACAAGGCATCGGCCGAGGCGGCCAGTTGGCGGGCGGCTCCCTGAACGTTGTGAATCATCCCCCTCAGCTGATCCACCATCTCGTTGACGGCCTGGGCCAGGCGCCCCAGCTCATCGCGGGAACGAACGGGGAGCGGTTCGAGACGCAAGTCGCCTTGGGCCACGCGCTGGGCCACCGCGGCGATTTGCTCCAGCGGACGCGTCAGGTACCGCGTGAACAAAACCGCGACGGTCAGGCCCACAGCCGAAGCCAGAACAAACACGACCGTCTGTATGGTGGCGGTGGTTGTGGCATTCGCCTGCGTGCGGGCAGAAACGGCGGCAAACTGATCGTTCTCGGCCTTTACCAGCCGGTCGATCTCGGCAATCAGCGCGCGGCGAACCGCAGTCATCTCCTTTTCCAGCCGTTTGACCTCGGCGGCATCGCCGCGCTGCACCGCGGGCAACAGCCGCTCCTCAAGCAATTGCCGGAACGCGGCGTACTGGGCCAACACCTGCTGGAAGGCCACCTGCTGCTCCGGCTGCAGCCGCTTTTGCACCTGCATGGCCTGCGCGGCAAAGGCCTCCTGCTGCGCGCGGTACTCCTCTAGCGTCTGCGGGTTCGGATCGAGCAGGTACTCCAGCACGCGGAGGGACAGCGAACGCAACTGGGCCTTCAGCTCCATCATCTGCGTCATCGTCTGGCCTTCCGCTTCCATGCGGACGACATCCTGGGCCACGGACCGCAACATCCCCCACGCCACCGCGTTGCCCGCGGCAAACAAGAAAAGGATCAAGAAGAAAATGCTTAATAATTTCCTTTTTACTGACATATTCTTTATCTTCTGCACCCTCTCACGCTCCTTTTAGCGCCATCCTTTGCATCCTCCTTCCACGAAGATGATAGCGAATTTTTCCGTGTTGGAAAGAGCGAAACCCGCCTCATGTTGCGGAACCCAAAACAAAACAGGTCTTTGGACCGAGATCGCTTGGGTCCAAAGACCTGCGTACGCCGGCAAACCGCTGCGAAGAGGCGTTCAGAAGCCCTCGGGTTACGGCACCACGCGAATGCGTCCCGGTTGCTCGGCCACCGCCTCGCCGACGAGGGCCGCCTCGACGCCGCCCTTGCGCAGCGCCTCCAGGGCCGCGTCCGCCTCGGCAGCCGGCAGGGCCACGAGGAGTCCGCCCGAGGTGACGGCGTCGCACAGCACCAGGCGCGTCGCCTCGTCCACGCCGTCGGCGAAGTCGACCTTGTCGGCTAGCCACTGGGCGTTGGCCCGCGATCCGCCCGGCACGATGCCCTCGGCGGCCAGCTCCCGCGCCCCGGGCAAGATCGGGACGCGTTCGGCCTCGATGCGCAGCCCCACCCCACTGCCGGCGGCCATCTCGTAGGCGTGGCCCAGCAGGCCAAAACCGGTCACGTCGGTGCAGGCGTGCACGGAGAAGGATGCCAGCACCTCGGCGGCCGCCTTGTTCAGCGTGGCCATCACCTCGGTGACACGGCGCGTCCCTTCCTCGTCCAGCCGGTCGCGCTTGATCGCCGTGGTGAGAACGCCGACGCCGATGGGTTTGGTGAGGATCAGCTTGTCGCCCGGACAGGCGCCGCAGTTTCGCCACACCTTGTCGGGATGAACGACGCCGGTGACGGCCAGGCCGAATTTCGGCTCCTGGTCGTCGATGGAGTGTCCGCCGACCAGCGTCGCCCCGGCTTCGCGCACCTTTTCGGCGGCGCCGCGCAGGATATCGGCCAGGATGGCCGGATCGAGCTTTTTGATGGGAAAGCCGACAATGTTCAGGGCCGTCAAGGGTTTGCCGCCCATGGCGTAGACGTCGCTGAGGGCGTTGGCCGCGGCGATGGCCCCGAACCAATAGGGGTCATCGACAATCGGCGTGAAGTAATCCACTGTCTGCACCAAGGCCATGTCGTCGGTCAGCCGAAAGACGCCGGCATCGTCCGACGTCTCGAAACCCACAAGCAGCCGGGGATCGCCTTCCGATCGGGGCAAGTGGCGCAGCACGTGCGCCAGGTCCTGGGGACCGATCTTGCACCCTCACCCCGCCTTGGTCGACAGCGCCGTCAGCTTGATCCGCTCGCGCTCCGTCATCGCGCGCACCTCCCGTATCGTCGTCTGCGGTCACACGCCGACCGCGTCGAGGGGATAGATTTCGGCCAGCACGTCGTCGGTCACGCCCTCCGGCGGCCCGTCGTAGACGATCATGCCGCGGGCGAGGCCCACGATGCGCGTGGCATACGCCTTGGCCAAAGCCACGTCGTGAAGGTTGAGGATCATCGTGATGCCCGCCGTCTCGTTCAGCTCCTTGAGGAAATCGAGAATCGCGCGGGCCGTCACCGGATCGAGGCTGGAGACCGGCTCGTCGCCGAGGATCATCTTCGGCTTCTGCATCAGGACGCGGGCAATGGCCACGCGCTGCTGCTGGCCGCCGGAAAGCTCTTCCACGCGGCGGTGGGCCAGGTGGGCGATCCCGACGCGCTCGAGGGCGGCCATTGCCTCCTCGATCAGCTTCGGTGGAAACACGCCGAGCAGGCTGCGCCACAGCGCCAGGGTGCACATGCGGCCGACGATGACGTTGGTCAGCACGTCGAGGCGCGGGATAAGGTTAAAGTTTTGGAAGATCATCCCGATCCCGCACCGCACGCGCAGGAGCTCGCGCGGATGAAGGCCGGTGATGGGCTGGCCGTTCCACGTGATCGTGCCTGCCGTCGGCTCCACCAGGCGGTTGATGCAGCGGATCAGCGTCGATTTTCCCGCCCCGCTGCGACCGAGAACGGCCACGAACTCCCCGGGGGCCACCGTGAGGTCGATGCCCTTGAGGGCCGGCTCCGCCGCGCCGGGGTAGCGCTTTACCAAGCCGCGGATCTCGAGCATGATCAGATCACCCGCTTTCGCACGACGCCGCCCAGGGCGTCGACGGCCATCACGAGGACGATGATGGCCAAGATGTCCACCGCCATGCGCGAATACTGGAAGAGCTTGAAGTGGATGAGCAGCTGCTCGCCGATGCCGCCCGCGCCGATGAGGCCCAAAAAGAGCGACGCGCGAATGGCCACCTCGAACCGGTAGAAATACTGGGACAGGACGTTCGGCCAGATCTGCGGCACGATGCCGTAAAGGTAGACGAGCAGGCGGCGCGCCCCCGTGGAGGCCACGGCTTCGGGCGGGCCGGGATCGGCCGCCTCGATCAGCTCCGAGATCAGCTTGCCCAGCACGCCGACGTTGTGCAGGAAGATCGTCAGCACCCCGGGAAACGGTCCCAGCCCCACCATCGGCACAAGCAAGAGGGCAATGACGATCTCCGGAACAGCCCGCAGCACGTTGAGCGCACCGCGCACCAGAGCGTACCCCCCGCGCGACGGCGCCGTGTTGCGCGCAGCCAGAAAGGCGGCCGGAAAGGCCATCACCAGGGCGGTCAGCGTGCCGAGAAAGGCCATCTGCAGCGTCACAAGGGCCGCGGCGAAGGTCCGCCCGGCGTCGGTCCAATCGAGGGGGAAGAATTGGCGCAGCAGATCAACCGAATTGAACAGGTTCCGGAATTGGGCCGGGTTGACCTCCGTTCCCCGCGCCGCCCAGAGCGCCGCGGCAGCCAACAGCAGGAAAAACCCGAAGCGCTTCGCCATGCGGCGCCGCATGTGCACACCCTCCCGGCATCGCCCGCTCCGCGCTTACAGCCGCCCCGCTTCTTTGGCCGCCTTGCGGACCGCCTCGTAGTCCTTGTCGCTGCACGTCGTAAAGCCGCTGGCGCCAAAGGCGTTGAGGATTTCCGGATCCTTGATGCCGACGAAGGCGTCCTGCAGCTTTTTGATCATCTCCGGCGACGTGCCCTTCTTCACCGCCCACGGGTACTGGAAGAGAGGTTCCGATTGCCAGATCACCTTGAACGCGTCGGCGTCAATCTTTCCTTCCTTTTTCAGCACGTTGAAGATCGCGCTGTCGATGGCCCCGACGTCGGCTTGCTTGTTCTGCACGGCCAGTGCCGTGGCGTCGTGGTTCCCCGTGTAGACGACCGACTTGAATTGATGGTTGTTCTGGTCGACGAACACGCCCTTCTTCTTCAGCACCAAGCCCGGAATGAGGGAGCCCGACGTCGAATTGACGTCGCCGAAGGCCAGGCGGATCTCCTTGGAATGCTTCACCACATCGTCGAGGGAGTTCCACGGGCTGTCCTTGTGCGCAATCAGGTACGAATAGTAGTACGGCTTGCCGTCAACGAGCTGGGTGATGATCGCTTCCGCCCCGCTCTTTTCGTGGGCGATGACATAGGTCAGCGGACCGAAGAAGGCCATGTCGATGTGACCGTAGCTCATCGCCTCGACGACGCCGTTGTAGTCGGAGTACACCTTGATCTCGACGTCGCGGCCCAGCTTCTGCTCCAGAATCTGGGCCAGCTTGTTCATCGCCTTCTGCATGTCGCCCTGGTTCTGCGAGGGAATCACGCCGATGTGGAAGGGCTTTTCCTGTTCCCCTCCGCCTTGCCCTTGCTCCGGCGCCTGCCCCGGGTTGCAGGCGGCCAACGCCGCCATAAGGAGCAGCGCCAAGGTAAGGAACGACAAGCGCGAAATCCACCGTTTTCGCATCGCCATCCGCCTCCTTGTCCATACGGGATCGCCATACCTTGCCAAGACGATATAACCTTTATTGTACCGCAAACGCATACCTCAGCAACCGCTCCAGACCGCTTGGTATATGGCGAGCAGACGCCGCGCCTCCGCTTCGGCGGAAAAACGCGCCGCGACGTCGCGCCGACCGGCATCCGCCAGCCTCCGGCGCAGCGCGCCATCCCGAACCAGCCGCGCCGCCTTGGCGGCAAAATCGTCCTCGTCGAGATCGGTGTACAAGAGCCCGTTCTCCTCCTGCCGCACGATCGTCCGGTTCCCCGCCACATTGGACGCCAACACGGGCACACCGAAATGGAGCGCCTCGATCAGCGCCGCCGGCTGTCCCTCGGCGCGCGACGTGTTGAGCACGACGTCGGCCTGCGCATAGAGAGCGGGCATACACACGTGCGGCACCTCGCCCACATACGTCACCCATTCCCGCTCCTCCTGCGCGGCGCGCCGCACGCGCTCCCCTTCGGCGGGATCCAGCACCGGACCGGCGATGACGAGGTATACATCCAGTCCCCGCTCGCGCAGTCGCTTGAGCCCGCGTACCGCAAACCGCACGTTTTTGATGGGCCGGATGCCGGCGGGAAGCAGAAAGGTAAACCCCCGCTTCGGCGGGACATACCGCGCACAGTCTTCCGGCGGCGCGCTCGGGAACGGCGACAAGCCCTGCGGCACCACGTACAGCCGGCTCGGATCACCCGACCACTGCGTCAGGAGCATCTCCCGCGCCTCGTCACTGAACAAGACGACGGCGGCGGCGTGTTGGAGGGTCCAGAACACGTCGTATCGGCCGCTTTCGTCAAACAGGTCCACGTTGACATCGGTCCCCGTCATCGTCACCACCAGGGGCGACGGAGGCGCAAGATGGCCCTTTTCGCGTTGCCAGAAGCGGGCAAAGCGCGAGGCATGGAAGACGTGGGTCACGTCAGCCGGGACAAAGATTCCATCCCCTTCCGCATAGGCCACCGTTTCCACCTCGAGGCCCAGCCGACGCAGCGCCTCGGCAATGCGCCGCACCGTAATCGTATTGCCGCGGTTGGCCGTCAAAAACGGGCTGGCCAGAAGGACGCGTGGCAGGCGAGGCGCCTTCTTCGTTTGCTGTCTCATCACCGAAACTCCTTTTCTTCCGATGTCTTTGCTCTCCTTCCTTTCTCGAACGTACCACATCAGCCCATCGCGCACCAACAATCGTTTCTCAAACAATCGGGTCGGTTTTGGATAAAATAATAGGAATGGGACAGAACCGCGCAAGAAGGTGACAACCATGGACATTTCTCTTCACGACGTCCGCCAGCGTCCCGATGCGGTGTACATCGATGTCCGCTCGCCCGGCGAATTTGCCGAGGGGCACATCCCCGGTGCGCACAACGTGCCACTTTTGGACAACGACGAGCGGGCGCAGGTGGGAACCGTCTACAAGCATCAAGGGCCCAGCGCGGCAAAACGGTTGGGCCTCGCGCTCGTCGCGCCCAAATTGCCGGAGCTTATCGACCGCATCCGCACCCTCACCGGCGAAGGGACGCCCGTCATCTATTGCTGGCGCGGCGGCCTGCGCAGCAAATTCGTGACGATGATGGCCCAGTTCATGGACATTCCCGCCCTGCGCCTGATCGGGGGGTACAAAGCGTACCGCCGCCACGTCCTCGCCTTCCATGAGTCGCCAACCTGGAACGGCCGTTTCATCGTCCTCCACGGGAACACGGGGGTCGGCAAAACCGCTATCCTCCAACGCCTCGCCGCCGATGGCTATCCGGTGTTGGACTTGGAGGCCCTCGCTTCCCATCGGGGGTCGGTGTTTGGCCATATCGGCCTCGGGAGCCAACCGTCACAACCGCTCTTTGAAGCCTCTCTTTTTGAAACGGTCGATCGGCTGAGGGACAAGCCGTCCCTTTTCCTTGAGGCCGAAAGCCGACGGATCGGATCGTTGCTCGTGCCGAAATGGATCATGGAACGTAAGGAAACGGGCATCCACGTCTGGCTCACGGCCGAACTCGAAACGCGGGTGCAACGCATCGTGGCGGAATACACGCCCCTTGATCCGGAGACGGTTCGCGTGCAGTGGCGCGAAGCGCTCGCGTCGATTGAAAAGCGCCTCGAACGCACCGTCCGCGCCGCCATCCAGGACGCCCTTGACCGTTACGACTTCGCCACCGCGGCCCGCCTGCTCCTCGTGCACTGGTACGACCCGCGCTACCGCCACGCCCGCGAGCGGTATGTCGAGCAGTTTGAGGCCACCATCGACGCCGAGGACCTCGACGCGGCGGTGGACGCGCTGAAGCGGCTCTACGACCGCCTAGCCGCGACAGAACCGGTGGCGGCCGGAACCGGGGCCGCGGATCCACGCGCGTCCGAATGAGGAACATCGGCCGATTGGGCATCCCCCGCCTATGCGTACGGCGGGGTTCGTTTTTTTAAGGAAAAAGAAAAAGCCGGACAGCTTCCCGGCTTTGTTGCCTATGTATGGTGCGGGAGAGAGGACTTGAACCTCCACGGCCTCAACGGCCACTAGATCCTGAGTCTAGCGCGTCTGCCAATTCCGCCACTCCCGCACGACCTGTGTTGGCTGGTTCGCTTGACACAATGAAAAACTACCACACATGACAAGCCGTTGTCAAGGGGTATCGGCCACCGTGTCCATTTACGTGGAAGACCAGGAAAAGGCGCTCGCCTTCTGGACCGAAACGATGGGCTTTGCCGTGTACCGCAACGAACCGATGGGACCCAAAGGCAACTGGATCGAGGTCGGCCCGCCCGGGGTGGAAACGCGCCTGGTGCTGACCCTGACGGCAACGTCTCTGTCCTCAAGGGCTGACGCCGTCCCTGAAGACACAAAGGGAGGGCGCTCCGGTGCGCCCTCCCTTTTCCTTTTTTTTCACGGGCCAACATTTTCCCGATTCGGCCGACCCGAACCCGGCCACACTACTCACGCACTCCCGGTTTTGGGGAGCGCGCCCGCGCTTGGGCGTTGCCGCCGCCGTGCGGCCCCTGCACGTTTCACCTTGGACGGCTTGATCACAAGGGGGAATGGCCCGTGGACCTCTTGTTTCTGCTTCTCTTCCTCTACGCCCTGTTCCCGGTCTTGCACCAGCGGCAAATTCAGGCTGCGCGATTGCGCCAGCTGCGCAAGGTGGAAACCGCGCGGGGATCGCGCGTCATCACGCTCATCCACCGCCAGGAGTCCCTGTCGTTTCTCGGCATTCCCTTCCGCAACTTCATCACCGTGGAAGACTCCGAACAGGTGCTGCGCGCCATCCGCTTCACGCCCGACACCATGCCCATCGACCTCGTGCTGCACACGCCGGGCGGCCTGGTCCTCGCCGCGGAGCAGATCGCCCGCGCCCTGCTGCGCCATCCGGCCAAGGTGACCGTTTTCATCCCCCACTACGCCATGTCCGGGGGCACAATGATCGCCCTCGCCGCCGACGAAATTGTCATGGACGAAAACGCCGTCCTCGGACCCGTCGACCCGCAGCTCGGCCAGTATCCGGCCGCGTCAATCCTGCGCGCCGTCGAAGCCAAGCCGCTCCATGAGGTGGATGACGAGACGTTGATCCTCTCCGACATTGCCCGCAAAGCCGTCTCCCAGGTGGAATCCCTGGTGTACGAGCTGCTCCGGCCCAAAATGGCGGACGAAAAGGCCCGCGCCCTGGCCCGGGCGCTGACCGAAGGACGATGGACGCACGACTTTCCGATCACGTGCGACATGCTGCGCCAGATGGGGCTCAACGTGTCAACGGAGATGCCGCGCGCCATCTACGAATTGATGGAGCTCTACCCGCAGCCGCCGCAGCGCCGGCCTACGGTGCAGTACGTCCCCGTTCCATACCGGCGCCAGCCGGCGACGCGCGACGAGCGGTAGGACACAATCCGTGTCCCGTGCCCGATGGTGAGGTGAAAACGCCAATCGCCGCGCCACACCCGCTGGCGCGAGGCCATTCGCCTTACGTGCGCGGCAACAGCGGAGCAAGATACTGATCGAGCAGCTGACGGTTGAGCTCCCCGATGTGGACGGCCCGCACCGTTCCACGCGCATCGATAAACACCGTCGTAGGGAACGATTTTACCTCATACATTTTCGACGTAATTTGCTGGTCCTGATCCAAAACCACGGGAAACGTGATGCCATAGCGGCTGAGAAACCCGCGCACCGTGGCGCGGCTCTCGCCGAAGTTCACCCCGACCACCACCACACCCTTCTCACGATACGCTTCGTACGCCGCTTGCAAGGCCGGCATCTCCCGCCGGCAGGGCGGGCACCACGTGGCCCAAAAGTTGAGCACAACGGCTTGTCCGCGCAGATCGGAAAGGGTAAGCGGTTTGCCGTCCACCGTCTGCAAGGTAAAATCGGGCGCCGCCTTCCCTTTCTCCATCACCTGAGGGTCCTCGCCAAAGGCCCTGTAAAACGTGACGATGACCGCCAGGGCGAGCACGCCCAGCACCAAGGGGCGAAGCATCCGATTCATCCGCGTTCCCTCCCTTGCATCCGTCCGTGTCCTTCCGCTGTGCATTTTCCTTCTTCTCTTTCATAATACCCCATTCCACCGCCCTCGACGTTGTCGCGAAATCGAGACAAATCGGTGAACAGGCAATGCGCCTGCGATTAGGCTCTTCGTCCCATTGAACCTCTTTTTCCAAATTCTTTATAATGAAGTGGAGGTTTTAGAAAAACGCCAAACATTTTCATGGAGATCCCTACGAAGAATAGAAAAAAAGGAGGTTTTTTCATTGATGAAGCAGTGGTGGCGCACGCTGTCGCTCAAATGGAAGCTTTCCACATCCATTTCCCTCATTGTCTTGTTTACCGTTCTCCTCTACACCGCGTGCTTCGGCTTTTTGTTTTACCGGTTTTCCAACGACATCAACCGCTACCTTACCGACAGCCATCTCAAAATGCAAGCGATGAGCACGGTCACGAAAGACACGCTCATGAAAAACCTGAGCGCCATGAACACCCAAGTCAATCATGGGTTTTCCTTATTCTTTGAACAAATGGAATCTCTTATAAACCTGATCGCCCAATCGGAGCAGGCGGCGCGCCTGGTCAACCATGCGGCGCTGCCGTCTGGATCGGCGGAAGGAACGCCCTACGCCAGGCTCCCCCGGAAAAACAAGCCGTCGCTGAACCCGGTGCTCATCCCGTACCTCGAGCGGCTCACGAAAACCCATAAGGAAATTCAGTATGCGTACTTCGGCACGCCCGACGGCGCCATGTATCTCGGTCCGGTCCCGAACACCGACATGCGCACCTACAACCCGACCACCCGCCCGTGGTACCAGGCGGCCGTCAAACAGCCTGACAAGGTGGTCTGGACCGATCCCTACATCGACGCGATCACCGGAAAACCCATTGTGACCGTGGCCAAGGCCATCGTCCATAACGGCAAAGTGATCGGCGTCGCCGGGCTCGACATTTCCCTCGAACAGCTGACCACCCTCGTCAGCCAGATCAAAGTGGGGCAAACCGGCTATGCCTACCTCACCGACAGAAACGGCGTGGTGCTCGCCCATCCGAAAGACAAAACGCTGATCGGGCAAAACGTCAAAGAGAAATTTTCGTTCATGGCGTCGGTTTACGAGCGGGAGACGGGAACATTCGCCTACACGTACCAGAACGTGGAAAAGGTTGGCCATTTCGTCACCAACCCGCTCACCGGTTGGAAACTCGTTACCGTCGTCAACAAGAACGATCTTTTGCAACTGCAAGTGGCCCTTGACAATCTCAACAACGAGGGACGACGCCTTCTTGACACGCTCAAAACGAGCCAGCTGATCACCCTTCTGGCCATGCTGGGAGTCGGGCTCATCCTGTTTGCCGTCTGCGCGACAGGCGCTTACCTGTTTGCCCGCTCCATAAACCGGCGCGTTGAGCAGATCCGCCGCGCGATGAACCGCCTCGCGGAAGGCGACCTGACCCAGCGCATTGACGCCCAGCCGGGCGACGAGATCGACGAGTTGGCCTTGCGCTTCAACGAGATGGCCGATCAGCTGCAGGCCTTGATCGCCGCCTCGCGGAACCTGTCGCGGAGCATCGAAGAGGCGGCCACCGGCTTGGCCGCCGTGGCCGAGGAGACGACGGCTCAGGCGGCCGACATCGGCCGAACCATCGACGAGATTGCCGAAGCTGTGGCCAAACAGGCCGAAGAAACGGAACAGGGGGCCCAGGTCGTCAACGCGTTTGCCCATTCCATCGAGCGCGTCACGGAAAGCGCCAACAGCGTGCAACAAGCGGTGGCCGAGACCTCCCGCGCCGGCGAGCAGGGTGTGGCGGCCATGACCAATTTGGAGCAGTCGTCGGAGCAGAACGTGGCCGTGGCCGAACGCGTCACCGCCGACATCCAAGCCCTCAGCGAACAGATGGGCCGCATCACGTCGTTCACCACCACAATCAAGGAAATCGCCGAGCAAACCAACCTGCTGGCCCTCAACGCGGCCATCGAAGCGTCACGGGCCGGCGAGCACGGCGCCGGGTTTGCCGTTGTCGCCTCGGAGGTGCGCAAGCTGGCCGAACAGTCCTCTCAGGCGGCGCGGGAGATCGAGCAGGTGGTGCAGGCCATTCACAGCCAAGTGGACACGACGGTCAAGACGATCGGTCAGACGGCCGACATCGCCCGGCAGCAACACGGCATCGTCCAGCAAACGAAAGAGGCGTTCCAACGCATCCTGCAGGCCGTGGAACACATTCAGGAAAAGATGGAAGGCGTCGCCGCAGCGATGGCCGAGATGAACCGCGGGAAAGACACCTTTGTGCAGACCATCGCGAACATCTCCGCGGTCAGCCAGCAAACGGCGGCCGGCGCGCAAACGGTCAACTCGGCCACCCAAGAGCAGACGCGCGCCATCGAAGAGGTGGCCCAGGCGGCACAACGGCTCACGGAAATGGCCGAATCGCTCAATCGGGAAATCGCCAAGTTCAACTTGGACACCGCATGAGCGGTTCTCCAAACAGCCCCTTCATCCTGAAGGGGCGATTTTGTTTGCCGTACGGACAGGCGCCGCAAAAGAAGAAAACCCCCTTCGTGGGGGGCGAAAGCGCAAGCGCTCATCCCCCTATCAGGTGGCGCTTGCGCTCCCGTTCACGCTGGCGCAGCTCGACGCGGCGAATCTTTCCGGACGTCGTCTTGGGCAGTTCCGTGACAAACTCGATCTCGCGGGGATACTTGTAGGGTGCCGTCAGCTTTTTGACATGCTCCTGCAGTTCGACAACCAATTCCTCCGAGGCATCGTTCGGGTTTTTCAAGACGACGAACGCTTTGACGATGCTGCCGCGCACCTCGTCCGGGCTGGCCACGACGGCGCACTCCTTCACCGCCGGGTGCTTCACCAAGGCGTCCTCCACCTCGAAGGGGCCGATGGTGTACCCGGCGCTGATGATGATGTCGTCGGCGCGGCCCTCAAACCAGAGGTAGCCGTCCTCGTCCATCCGCGCCTGGTCGCCGGTGACGTACCAGTCGCCGCGGAAGGCCTTAGCCGTCCGCTTGGGGTCGTTGTAATACCCCTTGAACAGGGCGGGCGCGCTGCGGTGCACGGCGATGTCCCCGACCACCCCCGGCGGCACCGGATTGCCGTCCTCGTCGATGATGGCCACTTGGGCGGCCGGCGTCGGCTTCCCCATCGAGCCGGGCCGCACCTCCATGCCCAACATCGTGGCCACGAGAAGCGTGTTCTCCGTCTGGCCGTACCCGTCGCGCACGACGATGCCGAAATGACGCCGGAACGTGTCGATCACTTCGCGGTTGAGCGGCTCGCCGGCGCTCACCGCGCTGCGCAGGTGCAGGCGGAACCGCTCCAGGTTGTCCACCTTGGCCATGAGGCGGTACTCGGTGGGCGTGCAGCACAACACGTTGATGCGGTACTTTTCAAGAAGGTGCAAATATTTTTCCGGCTCGAACCGACCATGGTAGGCAAAACCGGCCGCGCCCGAAGCGAGTGTGGAGACAAATGGGCTCCACAGCCATTTGGCCCATCCGGGGCTGGCCGTGGCCCACACGATGTCGGTCTCGCGGATGTCGAGCCACAACTTCGCCGCAACGGCGCGGTGGGCATAGGCCCATCCGTGGGTATGCATGACGCCCTTCGGGTTCCCCGTCGTGCCCGAGGTGTACAGCAGGAACGCCAGATCCTCGCGATGCGTCTTCTCCATCTCAAAGTCCACGGGTTGGCCGGCCACCACGTCTTCGTAGGGCACCCACCCCTCCGCTTTGCCGCCGACCACGACAAAGTGCTGGAGGGTTGCCGCCTCGCCGCGGATGGCCTCGACTTCGGGCACAAGGGAGGTGTAGGCGATGATGCCCTTGGCTCCGGCGTGGTTGACGCGGTACAGAATGTCTTTGGCCCGCAAGAGCTCCGACCCGGGCATGAGCACAGCGCCCAGCTTCAAGCAGGCCAGATACGTGATGTAGCTTTCCGGTATGCGCGGGAGAAGGATGACGACCTTGTCCCCTTTTTGCAGCCCGAGGGCACGCAGCCCGTTGGCCAGGCGGTTCGACTCCTCCTTCAACTGCCAGTACGGGATGATGCGCGTCTCGCCCTCGGCGTTTTCCCAATACAGCGCGATCTTGGTGCGGTCTTCGGCAAAGCGGTCGATATCCTGTGCGACGTTGTACCACTCTGGCGCAAGCAGGTCCACTTGTGGCGTCACGTCGTTCCTCCTCCTTGTTGCATGATGGGTGAAAGCGTTGACAGGTTGTCTATTCGCGACTGCGCGCTCGATTTCCTGCTTTACTAATAAAAATTTTTTCACTTTTTGATCCGAATAAAAAAGTCTTGTGTTTGTTAACCTTTCCGACAAAAAGGCAGCGGCCGAAGCCGCTGCCGGAAGGGTCCAGCCTTATGAGGTTATTGTTGCGGGAAACGGCCAGCCAGTTGCTGTTCCGCCAGCGCCACCAGCCGCTTCGTGATTTCCCCACCCACCGAACCGTTCTGACGGGAGGTGGAATCCGGGCCAAGCTGGACGCCGAACTCCTGCGCGATTTCGTACTTCAGCTGGTCCAGCGCTTGGTTCGCTTGAGGCACCACCAGGCGGTTCCGACCACCGCGATTTTGATCAGCCATTTTGGTCACCTCCTTGTGTGGTGGTACCCTTATCATGCGAAGCCGTTGTCCCAAAAATGCAATGAAAATGGTGGCGTCGTTAGGAGAGAACGGTAAAAGCTTTGGGGTAACCGGTGAACACCTCGGCGCCCCGCTCAGTCACCCGGCACATGTCCTCGATGCGCACGCCACCCCACCCCGGCACGTACACGCCCGGCTCAACGGTGATGACCATGCCCGGCTCGAGCGGCACATCGTTTCCGCCGTCGACGGATGGCGGCTCGTGCACGGCCAGCCCCACGCCGTGTCCCAGGCGGTGGGTGAAGTAGGGGCCGTATCCGGCGTCGGCCAACGACTGCCGGGCCACGCGGTCCAATTCGGCACAGGTGATGCCGGGTCGGATCGCCTCGAGGGCCGCGTTTTGGGACGCCAGCACCGCTTCGTACACGCGGCGCATCCGCTCATCGGCCGAACCGACGGCAAACGTGCGCGTGATGTCGGAATGGTAGCCGTTTATCCGAATGCCAAAGTCGATGAGCAACAAGCTTCCCGGCTCGATGGTATTGGGCCCTGGAACCCCGTGAGGCAGCGCCGAACGCGGTCCGGAAAGGACAAGCGGGGAAAACGCCATGCCGTCCGCCCCGGCGCGACGGGCTTGAAGCTCCAGTTCCGCCACCAAGTCCAGTTCCGTCATCCCTACCCGGAAATGCTGCAGCGCCGCCTCCAGGACGCGATCCGCCACCAGCGCCGCCTTGCGCAACGTCTCGACTTCCTGCGCATCTTTGATCATGCGCAGGCGGCGAACCTGTGGTGCCACGTCCACCCAGCGGCTCACGCCCAGCCATTCGCCCAGCCGTTCGGCCCAGTCCAAGGTGAGGGCGTGCTTTTCGACCCCCAGCGGCCCCCTCGCCGTGCCGACGGCCTCGCGCACCGCATTTTCGGGCCCCTCGGCGTCGGTATACGTCCGCACCGAAAGGCCCGTCGCCTCGGCCGCTTCCCGCTCCAGAGCGGGGACGACGAGCACCGGCTCCCGATCCCGAAAGAGAAAGAGCCCCACAAAGCGTTCATAGGGCTGGCACCAAAACCCTGTAAAATACCCCACCGTTGCCGGGTCGGTCACCAGCACCCGATCGGGTACGTGCGCGCGATCAAGTTGCCAAAATCGTTTCACGCGATCCATGCCCTTCCCTCCCTTGGCGTATGCTCTTTCTTTCCACGCCGGGGAAGGAAAGTCCTGCCCTTGCCCTTACGAGGAAGGGTGCTCCGCAACATGCGGCACGGGCAGGTGCTGGAGCGCAATGCGCGCCGCGTCCCGGGACGAGTGCGGATTGCCCAACTGACGGGCTCTGTCGCGCAGCGCGTAAAGCCGCTGGGGATCGGCAACCAGCGTCTTGACCGTCTCCACCGCCTCTTCGACAGTTTCGCAAGCCAGCGCGGCCCCGTGCTCGACGAGGAACAGGCGGTTGCGCGTCTCCTGCCCGGGGAACGATTCCAACAACACCAGGGGCAGGCCAAGGGCAAGGGCTTCCGACGTCGTCAAACCGCCTGGCTTGGTGATCATCACATCGGACGCGGCCATCAACTCGTGCATGTTGTCGACGTAGGGAAAGACCGCCAGGCGATGGCGATAGCGGCGAATTCGCAGCGTCAATTCGTCGTACAGCGCGCGGTTGTACCCGGTGACGACCAGGACCTGCAACGGCTCGTCGATGCGCTCGGCCAGCAGGTCGAGCAGCGCGTGGAACGGGCCAATGCCCAGTCCCCCGCCCGCCAGCAGCAGCGTGAAGGGCTCCTCGGCCAGCCCCAAGGCCCGCCGCAACTGGACGCGATCGGCCAGGTCGGCCACTTCGCAAAACCGCGGGTCGATCGGGATACCGGTGGGAAAAATGCGTTCGGCCGGAATGCCAAAATCGCGCACCAGCTTGTCGCGCTGGGCAGCCCCGCTGACCAGATAAAAGTCGACGTCCTCGTGAACCCAGAACCCGTTGACGTCAAAGTCGGTGATCACCGCGCCAATCCGGCATTCGAGCCCCAGCAGCCGCCGCAGGTGCACCACGGCCCCGATGGCAAAGGCGTGGGTGCAGACGACCAAATTCGGCCGCTCCTGTTCGAGCAGCGGTTTGAGCCGTGCCGCCACCACACGCCCCAGCCGCTCCTTCATCAGCGTGCTCAAGGGACGCTCCATCTCGTAGGCCCATCCCCACAAGCGCGGAGCCGACTGCAGGGTCTGCCGGTACACCACGCGCGTCAGGTTTTCGAGGCGGGGGCTGACATAGGATAAGGCGTTGACCACGCGAACTCGGGCCGTCGGCATCAGCTCCTGGATGGCCGCAGCCAGCGAACGGGCAGCCCGACTGTGCCCTTCCCCCGCGATGGCTTCGGAAAGAATGAGAATGCGTACCGCATCGGTCATCGCCTACCCAAACCCCTTTGCACGTCAAAGGTATCGCCGCAAGAGCTCGTCTGTCGACATGTACACCCGACGTATGATGAGATAATTTTTCTTCTCTGCCAAACGCTTGTATCCCTCCGGATGCATCAGCCAGAGCAAGCCTTTCAGGTAATAATTTTTATACCGGAAATAGAGCGTCGGCGGTACATCGCACACGTCAAATCCCAAGCTTTCGGCGCCGCGGTACAGGAAGGTGGTTCCCATCAGCCCCTTGATCTCGCAACGTCGTGGATGGCTGGCCACGTAACGGGCCAGTCCGGGCAGGGAGCGGCGGATTTCCCGCAACACCCGAATCCCCAGTTGAGACCCCGGCGGCGCCTTCCGCAGCGTTTCGGCCACCAAGAGGTTGTGAAGATGCAGCTTCAAAATCCAGTCGCCCGGTTGAATGCGCACGCCATCCCGCGTGGTCAGCGGATCCCCATGATATTTCAGCAAGACAACGCGAAAGAGATTCTCCCCTTTTTCCACGTACTGGAGACGGGTACATCGCTGGTAAACGGCATCCCACCACCGCCAGGCGGCCAGCAGTCCACCGTTCATCCCCGTCAACCCTTTCTTCGGTTCATCATTCCCATCTCCTAGTCTTTCCGCTGCGCGCCAGGCTCATGCCCCGTCTTCACCAATTTGGGCGCGTGCGCAGGCGACGGGCCAGCCAGAACACGAGCGCCGCTGCCAAAAAGGGAGCCACCTGGTGCCCCAGATGGCGATACGTCCCCATCCACCGCGCCACCCATGCATCGTGAACGATCATGTCCACCGCGGTATACGCCAGCACGGCCGCGCCCAGCGCGACCAACAACGGTCGGCGGTGCATCCACCGCGCCACAACGGTGCTGCCCCACATGAGCAGGGGAATGCTCAAGCCCAGCCCAAACAGGATCAGCCAAACCTCTCCGTGCGCCGCCCCGGCAATCGCCAGCACGTTGTCCAAGCTCATCACAAAATCGGCCACAATGATCGTTTTGACCGCCGCACCCAATGACCGCCCGCCATCCAAACGGGGCTCGGGTTCGTCCTCTTGTTCCAGGGCAAGCGTTTTCGCGAGATACAGCAGCATCACGCCGCCAAAAGCAGAAAGCAGGGGAATGCGCAGCAAATAGGCGGCCACCACCGTCAAGGCCACGCGCAACGCCACCGCCCCAACACACCCCCACAACACGGCCAGCCGGCGCTTGTCGGGAGGCAAATGACGGCAGGCCATGCCGATCACGACGGCGTTGTCGCCGCTCAGCACGATGTCGAGCAGCAGGATGTTCACGAGCGCCAGGCCTTCGCCCATCTCCACACGGTTCCCTCCCGACGCCATCGTCCCACAAAGGCCAGACCCATTGCTTGAGACCCGCTCCCGCACGGCCCTGTCCCTAACACTCCTATTCGCCTGCCCGCCGGGCCATGCGTCGTCAAACCCAGCGGGGCCATGCACGCAAAACGAAAGCGCCTCTCCCGAATCCACGGGAAAGGCGCTTGGGCGCAAACGTTATTGCGCTTTGTTCACGACGGCGCGGAGCGTTTTCTCCAGCTCTTCGCGCAACGCCTTGCCTTTGGCTTCGTCCCTGGCTTTTGCCGCTTCCAGGTACTGCTGCGCCGTCTCGCGCAGCGACGTGTAGCCTTGCTCGCCGAGGAGCCGTTTCAGATCGCCCTCCAGGAGGTCGATGAACAGCGCGCCTTCCAGCGCGGTGATGACGCCCTTGTCTTGTCCCCAGTTCTCCGCGCTCTCCTCGTACTCGTGCAGGGCCACCTTCGCGAACCCGCGAATGAAGGCCTTGTTCACCGCCTGCGGGTCCAGCTTGGACACATCGGACGACAGATCAAACTGCTGCTGGATAAAATCGGCTTCCTCCTTGGCGTACTTGGCCAGGTACGGGTAGAGGCTCTGGTAGAAGGCCCACCCTTCCGCCTGTTCGACCTTGGCCTTTTTGGGGTCCTCTTTGGCTTCTTTGGCCGCTTTGCCTGCGTAGCCATGCTCCAGCGCGCCGGCAGCCAGGTAGAACGTCTTCATCAGCGTCTTGTCCACCACTTGCTTGGCCAACTCGAAGGCCAGCTTGTCGCCGCTGTCCACCGCCTTCTCCAGGTCGGCGAAGGCGCCGTCGATCGTCGCGGCCATCTGCGTGCCGTAGGCGGCATCGCGCTTTTCGACGGTTCCCTTGAGCAGCGCGTAATAGGCTTTGGCTTCCGCCACCTCTTCCTTGCCGTGCGCCTTATCGCCCCACTTCTCGAGGGTTTCCTGGAATTCCTTCTTAATGGTAAGGTAAAAGACCTTTTGCATCAGTTTGTCAAACACCTGGCGCACGACAAGCGGATCCATTTGCCCGTTTTTCCCGGCCTCCAGAGCTGCGCTCAGCTGTTGGTCAAGGGTTTCCTTGAACTCGGCGTCGCGCGTTTGCACCAGGCCCTGCAAGCTTTCCTTGTAGATCGTTGCGACCCGCTCGAAGTCGACAGGTTGCCCCTCCTTAGCTTTGTCCAGTTCCTTGAGGGCCATCTTGAAAGCATCGGCCACCGCCGTTTCACCCTGTGGCGTTGTCTCCGCGGCCCCTTGCTGGGTTTCCTGCCCGGTTTCCCCTTTGGGTTGCTCGGCCGGTGCCGTCGTGTTGGCCGACTGCCCGCACCCGGCCAGCAGCAGGCTCAGGGCGAGCACGATCGTCCCCCATTTTCCGGATGTCATGGCAACCTCCTCCCCTTCGCTTTTCGATGTGGATGGAGCCGGCAATTTGTAAGTGAAAATCATTATCGCCGATCAGATTCTACACCAGACGAGAATGAGTGTCAATTCCATTCCTTCGCCTTCCCTGACCACGGCTGCGGTTTTGTGATAAAATGCTGTTCAAACATTTCAGAAAGGAGTGGAGGGAAACCGTGATCGTCTTCGGAACCGTTCTCCACTGTCCCATTTGCCAGCAAGCGCTCAACGTCGTTTCGCAGGATGCCGATGCCCACTACCTCCTGTATGGGTGCCGCAACCGCCATTACGCGGAGGAAACCGCCACGCGCTTTGACCACGTCTTTCGCTACGACGGGGAGGGGCTGCCGAGCAACGTCCCCCAGTACATGCCCTAAAGAGAAAACGCGCTCGCCGTACATCAGGCGAGCGCGTTTTCGTGTGCGCCGTTACGCTTCGGCCACCACCGGATTGGTCAGCGTGCCGATGCCGTCGATCGTCACCGCCACAACATCGCCCGGCTTGATGGGGCCCACGCCCGGCGGCGTTCCGGTCAAGATGACGTCACCCGGCAGGAGCGTCATCACCGCCGTCACCGCCTCCACGAGCTGATAGACGTTGAACACCATCTGGGACGTGTTCCCTTCCTGGCGCACCTCGCCGTTCACCGTGAGGCGGATGCCCAAATTCATGGGGTCAAGTTGGGATGCGGGCACAATTCCCGGTCCCAACGGGCAGAAGGTGTCGAAGGATTTGCCCCGCGTCCACTGCCCGTCGGCAAACTGCAGGTCGCGGGCCGTCACGTCGACGGCGCAGGTGTAGCCAAGGATGTAGTCCTTCGCTTCGGCTGCCTTCACGTGGCGGGCCCGTTTCTTGATCACCACGGCCAGCTCCGCCTCGTAATGCACATTCTGGCTCAGCCGTGGGTAGACGATCGGCTCGTTCGGCCCGATGACCGCGGTGGAGGGCTTGAGAAACATCAGCGGCTCCTTGGGCAGCTCCCGCCCCATCTCCTTGGCGTGGTCGACGTAGTTGACCCCAATGCACACCACCTTGCTCGGCTCGCACGGGGCCAGAAGGCGAACCTCCGACACGGGCAGCTCCTTGCCCGGGATATACGGCCGCCCCCCTCGGCATAGCAGACGTCGCCGACAACCATGCGCACCTTGTCGTCTACCAGCCAGCCGTACCGCACCTTGCCATTGTGCTCGTAGCGCACCAACATGGCCCCTCTTCTCCTCCCCCGTTCGTCGATCGTCCCCACAAATCGGCGCGCGTCCCTCACAGCAAGTCGGCGATCTCGTCGCGCGCACGCCAGTCCAGCGTCTCCATCTCCGTGCGGGCGATGGCGTCGGCCACCAGCTCGTCGACGGGTAGCGCCGCCTCCAGCTCGGCCGCCTCCTCGGGATCCGGCTTGGTTTTGGGGTTTTTCGGCACGAAGATCGTGCAGCAATCCTCATAGGGGCGGATGGAAATCTCGTAGGTGCCGATGGCCTTCGCCGTCTCCATGATCTCCGCCTTGTCCATGCCGATGAGGGGGCGCAGGATCGGGATGGTGACGACACGGTTGATCGTGTTGATGCTCTCCAGCGTCTGGCTGGCCACCTGACCGAGGCTCTCGCCGGTGGCCAGGGCGAGGGCGCGACGCTTTTCGGCTATGCCCTGGGCGATGCGCATCATGAACCGGCGCATGATCGTAATGCCGTACGCCTCGGGCACGTGCTGGCGAATCCGCGTCTGAATCTCCGTGAAGGGCACCACGTGCAGGCGAATCGGTCCCCCGTAGCGCGACAGCACCCGCGCCAGGTCGCGCACCTTCTCCAAAGCCTGCTCGCTGGTGAACGGGTAGCTATGGAAGTGGATCGCCTCCAGCGTCACCCCGCGCTTCAGCATGCGCCAGCCGGCCACGGGGCTGTCGATACCGCCGGAAAGCAAGAGGAGCACCTTCCCGCTGACGCCCACGGGGAGCCCGCCGGGGCCGGGCAGCGATTCGACGTACAAAAAGGCACCTTCCGGACGCACTTCCACCGCCAGCTCCACGTCGGGCTCGTGCACGTCGACGGTCAGGTTGTCCGTGTTGCGCAGCACGTGGGCGCCGACGAGGTGGTTCAGCTCGTGTGAGGTGTGCGGAAAGTTTTTCACGCTCCGCCGGGCCGCCACCTTGAAGGTGCGCGGCGCGGGGGAAAGGGAGCGGATCAGCGCCAGGGCCGCCTCCTGGATGGCCGGAAGGTCGAGCGGCGTGCGCACCGCCGGGCTGAACGACACGAGCCCGAAGACGCGCCCGAGGCGCTCGGCCACCTCGGCGAAGGGCGCATCGCCCAGTTCCACCAACAGGCGGCCGTAGGCCCGCCGGACGCGCAGGCCCGGAAAATCGGCGAGCGCCTGCCGCACGTTGGCCAGCAGGCGGTTTTCGAATTGGCCGCGGTTTTTGCCCTTCAGCGCCAATTCCCCGTACCGCAGCAAAACGACGTCGTACCGCATGGGTCACCCCTTCATCCACGCGAGAAGTTCGGGCAGGCGCTTCTCGAGCGCCGCGAGAAAGCCGTCCACGTCCCGTTCCGTCGTCTCGTAGCCGAAGCTGACGCGAAT
Organism: Calditerricola satsumensis; assembly: GCF_014646935.1. Lineage (GTDB taxonomy): Bacteria > Bacillota > Bacilli > Calditerricolales > Calditerricolaceae > Calditerricola > Calditerricola satsumensis. Next base: position 24,128 of record NZ_BMOF01000023.1, read on the forward strand.
GCCGGTGCGCGCCCGCTCCTCGTCGCCGAACATGGCGAGGAGCACGCGGCTCGGCTCGTCCTTCTTGGAGGAACAGGCCGACTTGGTCGACAGGAGGTAGCCTTCTTCCTCGAGGGCGTGCAGCAAGACCTCCGGCTTGATGCCGGGGACGGAAAAGTTGACGATGTGGGGAGCGGCCTCGTCGTCGCCCTCCGGCGAGTTGAGCAGGACGCGGTCACCGAACGCGCGCAGGCCGGCGATCAGCCGCCGTTTGAGGCGTGCGAAATGATCGGGCTTGGCCGCCTGCTCTTCATGGATGAGGCGCATGGCCTTGGCCAGGCCCACGATGCCGGGGACGTTCTCCGTGCCCGAGCGCAGGCCCCCTTCTTGCCCGCCGCCGGCGAGAAGGGGAAAGAGCTTGACCCCCTCGCGCACGTACAGAAGGCCGACGCCTCTGGGACCGCGGATCTTGTGACCGGACAACGACAGGAGATCGATGCCCCATCCCTTGGGATCCAGGGGCACCTTGCCAAACCCCTGCACGGCATCGACGTGGAACAGCACCTTCGGATGGCGCGCCAGCCGACGGCCGATCTCGGCGATGGGCTGGAGCGAGCCGGTTTCGTTGTTGACGTGCATGATGGAGACAAGGATGGTGTCGTCGCGCAACGCCTGTTCCACGGCGTCGGGCGACACGCGGCCCGTGCGGTCGACCGGCAGGTACGTGACGGAAAAGCCAAGCGCCTCGAGCTGCTTCGCCACGAGGTAGACGGCAGGATGTTCGATGGCCGTCGTCACGATGTGCCGGCCGCGATCGCGGTACTGAAAGGCGACCCCTTTCAGCGCGGCGTTGTTGCTTTCCGTGGCGCCCGACGTGAACACGATCTCCGCCGGGTTCACACCTAAGGCCCGCGCGGCGACTTCGCGGGCCTGCTTCAGCACGCGCTGGGCTTCCGCCCCCGCCCGGTGCAGCGACGACGGGTTGCCGTAAAAGCGCATCATCACTTCGCCAACCGCCTTCACCACTTCCGGGTGCGGCGGCGTCGTTGCCGCATGGTCCAGGTAGATCATGGGAAAAACCCCTTGCCCTCTTGACATTCACCCATCATCATACCACATTTCTCCCCGCATGCAAGCAAACCCGCGGCGAAACCCGCCGTTGCGTTCGCTTCCGGTTAAACGACGTGGTATTTTTACGATAAGATCTTAAAAAAATCCAGCCCTTTTGTAATCGCTTTCAATTCGTTTCCCCTCTTTACAAGAAAAAGATTCGTTGTTAGAATGGTCAGTAAATTCAAGGGAACTCATAAGCGGAGGGATTCGCGATGACCGTGACCGTCGACGTGCAAGTGTTGAAACGGCTGGAAGAGGAGATCGATCGCCTCCATCGGGAAGTGCAGCGCATGCTGCAGGATGCCGAAGGGTTTGAACCCACCGAGTTGGACGCCTTGTTGACCGAGGCCTACAACTAACCGCGCCAAATCCGTGACGCGCGCCTCTGGCCGACACGGAAGCCTCCGGGCTTGCCCCGGAGGCTTCCTTCACGCGCGAGGGACCCAAAACTACAGGAAGAAGGGGCGAAGCAGGATCGCGCCCAACAGCGAGACCAGACCGATGCCGATGGCCCACCAGGCGAGCGTGCGCGCGCCTTGGCGATACGCCACGTACCCAACGATGACGCCGGCGGGAGCGAACAAGAACGGAAGCACGAACAGGCTGATCACCGAGAGGATGATGCCGGCAATCGCCCATCCGCTGCCGTCGGTTTGTTCCGCCCGGTCGACGGCCCTCTTCTCGCGCGGAGGCGCGGTGGCGGGAGCGATCTCGGCGGCAAATTCCTCGCCGGTCGGATCGCCTTCACGGGCGCGATCGCGAACGTCCGCCTCGCCTTCCGTCCAGCGAGCGCGCGGTTCGTCCATGCGCATTCCCTCTTTCTGCGTGGTGTACCCCTAGTATGCCGAACCGGCGTCGCGATTATGGGGCCGAGTTCTTGGCGACACATCCTTGTCAGCCACCGGAAGTTTCGCTATGCTCCTCCATGGGAGCATCCGCGGGTTTCCGATGAGGAGTGAAGAGCGTGTCCCTCGTTTCGCGCACCTTGCGCCTTGGCATCGACATCGACGGAACGGTGACCAACCCGGCCAGCTTCCTTTCCCATCTGAATCGCGCCTTTGGCAAGCGCCTGTTGTACCCCCAGGTGCGCCAATATGACCTCATCCCCCTTTACGAGATCACGCCAGAGGCGTTTTGGCGCTGGTACGAACGCCATTCGGCTGACGTCTACCGCACGTCACCGCCCAGTCCCTTTGCCCGCGACGTCTTGCACCGCCTGGCACGCCAGCACACGCTGATCTACATCAGCGCGCGGGAACCGGAACATTACGACCTGACGGTGCAATGGTTTGAGACGCAGCGCATCCCCTATCACAAAATCATCCTGCTGGGCTCCCACGACAAAGTGGACGAAGCGCGCCGGCAAAAGGTCGCGCTGTTCATCGAAGACCGTTACGAAAACGCCTGCGCCCTCGCCGAAGCGCTTCAGGTGCCCGTGCTGCTCTTTGACACGCCCTACAATCAGGGACCGCTGCCATCCCTTGTGACGCGCATCCGCTCCTGGCGGGAAGTGCCGGCCTACGTGGACGCCCACGCGGGTCGGCTGTGCGCGCCCTGATTTTGAAAAACCCCGTTCCCGGTTGTGGGAACGGGGTTTCGGTCACCGACGGGGCTGAAACGTGTGGCAGCACGTGTCGCTGCTCGATTTGGCCACGTCTTTGTGGCCGGAGTCGACCTCGATTTCCCCGATCTCCTCGTTGAACGAAGCGCGGGCGTGTCGGTCGATCTCCACCATGATCGCATCGGCGGTGCACATGTTGCCGCTGCCCCAGTAGGCGCAATTCGAAACGCTGCACTTGACAACGGGCATTCGATTCACCCCTAATCCTAATGTGTCCGGACGCCGCACCGCGCATACGGATGCAAACCGCCGATCCAAACCGGGAACCCTTCCTTACGTTGGTTTTCACAAAACGTTAACAGTCATGCATCGGCGAATCTGTTATTGTAAAGAAAGGGTAACGCCAAGAACCCTTCCTCGTCTTCCTCGTCTTCCTCACGAATGGGCCCCGCCTGCCGCGGCGGGGCCGTTTTTTTGTTCGCCCCCCATTCCTCATCCCGGTCGCGCTGCCAAGTAGGCAAGTGCCACGCCGACCATCATCTGCACCCCGATCGGCAACACGTCTTCGTCAAGGGTGAAACGGGGATGGTGGTGCGGATAGCGCGCGACATCCCCCTTCATGCCGATAAAGAAAAAGCATCCCGGTTTTTGCTGGAGGTAGTAGGCAAAGTCCTCGCCGCCCATCGAGGGCTCGGCCTCGACGACGCGGTCGGGTCCGACCACCTGTTCAGCGACGCGTCGCACAAGATCGGCCATGACCGGGTCGTTCACCACCGCCGGATCGCCAAAGGTGTACGCCACCTCCGCCGTGGCCCCGTAGGCCGCGCACACCCCGTCGACCACGCGGCGCAGCCGCTCGGCGATGAGGCGGCGAACCGGCTCGCGGAAGGTGCGCACGGTTCCCGCGAGCGTCGCCGAATCGGGAATCACATTGTAGCCCTCCCCGGCCTGCACGGAACCCACGCTGACGACGGCCGGCTCGAGGGGCGAGACGTTGCGGCTGACCACCGTCTGCAGGTTTTGGATGACGGCGGCGGCCACGACGACGGGATCGACCGTCTCGTGCGGCATCGAGCCGTGGCCCCCCTTTCCCTGGATGCGCACCGTAAACTTGTCGGCGGCGGCCATCAGCGGGCCGGCCTTTACCCCTACGGTGCCCTTCGCCTGGGGTTGCCACAAGTGCAGCCCGAAAATGGCGTCCACGTCGTCCAAGACGCCTTGCTCCACCAAAAACCGAGCCCCGCCGGGCACCGTCTCCTCGGCGTGCTGAAAGATGACTTTCACCGTCCCGGCGAGCTCCGCCCGCCGCTCGGCCAGGATGCGCGCTGCGGTCAGCAGGATGGCCGTGTGGCCGTCGTGGCCGCACGCGTGCATGACGCCCGGCCGGGTGGAAGCAAAGGGGAGGCCCGTCTCCTCCTGCACGGGCAAGGCATCGAGATCGGCGCGCAGGGCAACGGTCCGACCCGGCCGCGCGCCGCGCACATACCCGATGACATGGTTGTTCCCGTAGGCGGTCGTTTCGACGCCCCACGATTCCAATTGTTCGCGCACGAAGCGCGCCGTTTCCACTTCCTCATGGGACAGCTCGGGATGGGCATGGAGGTGGCGGCGCACCGCCACCGTCCACTCCTGTAAGCGCGGATCGCCCCACAACCACTTGCTCGTCATGCGCGACTCCCCTTCCCCGTTTCACCGTTTGGCCGCCCCTCGGCCAAAGGGGCGGCGCCTCCCTTCGGCCTCGCGCAAGACCGCCTGCGCGAGCGCTTCGGCATGGGCAAAATCAAGGGAGCGAAACGCCTCTTCCGCTTCCTTGAGCGCCTGTTCCCAACGCGGGTGGGCGCCGCGGTACCGATTGGCGCGGCAAATGGCCTCCTCCGCCCGGCGGTAGCCCGCCAGCAGCGCCTCCACCGCCTGTTCCCACGCGCGCACCTCCTTCATCAGGGCGTCGGCTTGGTGCCGCACGCTGTCCACGTCGAGGGGGACGCTGCGCAACTGGGCCTGCAACTGGCGGATGGCCGCGCGCGCCTCGCGCAGGCTGGCTTCCATCCCTTTGGGGAGAGGCAAGAACGCCCGCTCTAGGTCCTGCACCCGGCGATGCAGGATGCGCTCCATCTCGACGACAGCCTGCCGAACCGCACGCTCGTCCTTGCGCATGGCCTCGAGCCGTTTGAGCAGGTCTTCCCCTTCCCGCAACAAGGCGTCGACGGCTTGCTCGGCATCGGCCAGGAGCGCGTGCGCGGCGCGGAACCGCTGGGTTTCCGGCGCAACCAACCGGGCGGCGCTGGCCAGCTTGTCCGCAATGACTCCCGCCTCCTCCCGCAACCGCGCATGGGCTTCAAACACGTCCCCCTCCGACAAGCAGTAAATGTGCCGCAGGGCGTCCAGCTCCTCCTCGACGGCGGCAAGCTGTTCCTCCGCGCGACGCAAACGCGCCTCCACTGCCGGCATCTGCTCGCCGACGGCATTGCGCACCGCCTGCTCCTCTTCCAGTTGGGCGGACAGCCGCTCCACCGCCTCGCGCAGTGCGGGGAGGAGGGCGGTCACCCGCTCCGCGTCCCCCGCTTCCCACGCCTCAGCCAATTCCGTTCTCTCTTCATGGATCCCGGCAAGGGTCGCTTCCGGCGACCATTCGGCAAAGCGGTACCCAGACTCTTGCAGCAAGCGGTAGGTGGCCTCTGCGCTGCGCAGCGCGTTCTCCAGCTCGTCCATCGCGGTGCGGCTAAGGCGCAGCGCGTCGCTGTCCGTCACCACGCGCCGAAACGCGTTTCGCGCCTCGGACAGCGCCGCCTCGGCGGCCAGGCTGTCCCCCGCGGCGGCGTCGCGCTCGGCTTCGTCCAGCCGTCGGCGCCCCTCTTCCCAAAGCCGGACCAGGGCGGCAAAGGAGGAGCCGGTCTCCTGCCGCGCCGCCTCGAGCGCTTCGCCGGCGACGCGGGCCTCCTCCGCCGCATGCGGCAATGCGACCTTCACCCGTTCGGCCGCCTCGCGCAGCCGCGCGGACGCCTCGCGCAGCCGGCGGGCCTCCTCTTCAAGCGCAAGCACCTCTTGTGCCGTCGCCCGCACGCCGCGCAGGGCCCGAACCAATCGAAAGCGCTCGCCGGCGTCCTCGATGTCGTCCAGCGTCCCTTCCAGCGCCGTGGTCCGCTCCGTCCACGCAACTTGCGACCGGCACCACTCCGCCCAGGCCGACGCCGTCTGGCCGGCCAAGGAAGCCGGGTACGCGCGGGCGGCGGCGTCGAGCTCCCCGCGCAGCGCGGCGAGCCGGGCGCGCTGTCGGGCGACAGCACGCCGCACCCCCTGGCGCACCGCCAACACCGTCCCGCTTGATGCGGCCCCCACCGCCGACGCGACAAGCAGCACAACGCTCCAGCTCAACCGGTCGGAGGGGTCCGAAGCCGCGGGCGTCGCGGCGCGCGGCAGATTCGCCGCAGCGGCCATCTGCGCCGTGTCGTCCAGCACGGCTTGCAGAAACGCGGCCACGCCGGTGGCGATTTCGTTCTGCTTTTCATAAGGCTCGAAAAAGATGCGCCGCTTTTCGGCCAGCCACTCTGCCGACAGGCCCGCTTTCGCCAGCGCCGCACCCGCGTAAACGCCCAAGGCGCCGCGCTGGGCGTCGACCACCAGCAGAAGGTGACGCGGATCGAGGCCGTAGGCGGCAAACGCTTCGCGGGCTACATCGTCGGGCGCACGGCCGTTCATCGTCGGCACGACCACCACGGTGACCGGATAGGGAAAGGCGCGAATCAGCTCTTCCATTTGCTGCCTTTCCGGGGCGGAAAACAGCCGGGCCTCATCCAGGACGGGCCGGTCCTGCCACGGCGGCAGCGCTTGCGCCGAGGCGCGGAGACAGAAGAATGCGACAACCATCGCCAACGCGAGAAGGACCGCTCGTCGCTTCACGGCCATCTCTCCTGTTCCTGTCCCGTCTCCCGTTACCCGACTCCCCGGTTTGGGGGAAAGAAGAAAAAGACCGCGCGATTGGCGGTCTCCTTCTCTCAGCTCAACTTGGCCATCAGCTCGAGAATGCCGAAGCCCAATCCGGTGATGGCCCCGAGAATCGACATCACCACGCCCAGCACGTTCTTCTCCCGCGCCTGGCGAAAGATCGACCATACGCAGACCGCACCGATGAGCAGAAACAGGATTTCCAGCACCGGCATGGGTTTCGCCTCCTCCGCAACTCCTTGCCCGTTCTCCACCACAAGGCATACGCACGTGTCTATTTTACGATGGATCGCCGCGCCCGCGCAACGGGCAAGGCCAGCGCTATCGTGACAAAGGCTTGACGGGAAGGTCGCGTGGGCGATCGATCGCCTCTCCGAAATCCTTGACGAACACGTTCAGCGTGGTCGACTCGCGCACCGTCTGCCCTTCTTCGCGGTAATGCGCCTGGATGCGCCCTTCGATCTTCGTCGGCAGCCGCCGGTGCACATCGACAAACAAGGTAAACGCCCCGGAAGCCTCCAGTGTGGCCAACCGGTCGGCCATCGCCTGGCGGTTGCGCTCTTTCTCCTTCCGCGACACCGCCTCCTCGCGCATCAGCAGCTCGGCGCCGGAGAAAACGAGGGCATCCGCACGCCGTCCTTCCGCCGCCAGATCGCGCATGCGCTCGGCCAACCAGCTCTTCAATTCGTCCTGGTTGACCGCCACGGCGAGGGCCCGCACGTCGGGCGTCGAACGCCGCGGGTCCACGTCCACGCGCAGCTTCATCGCGTCGATGGCGCGCACGAGCTCGGCGGGATTCCAATAGGCCAATTCGTTGCGGATGAGGCGATCCTTTTCCGGCGCGGCCTTCCACAGGCGAGAGTCGGCCAAGCGGGAATAGAAACGATTGCCCTGTTGGTAGAGCGACAGCACCTCTTCATGGCGGACGGTGCCGCCGTCCCCCGTCAACGACAGGCGCACCAGAATCTCGTCGCCGCCTTCAACGTATCCGTTGAACCGAACGCGGGCCAGGTCGTGCAGCGTCTGGTTGCGCTGCAGCGTGGTGGTGCCGGTAAAGGTGTAGCGAGTCTGGCGCAAAAACTGCGCCACCGTCTCCCTGTACAAGGCCTCCGCCTCGGCCTGGGCCCGTTCGCGGTCCGTTCCGGGGGCGCACGCCGCCGCAAGCAGCACCAGCAAGAGGGCCGAGGCCAAGGCGCTCGACCGTCGCATCCTCCTCATGAACATCGCCTCCTCGCTGTCACGCATAGCGTAACCGCGAAGGAGGCGATCTATGCCAGGTCCGCTCAGCGGCGCACCGCCGTGGAGAGCCACACGTAGCGATTCAAGCGTTCAAACGACACGGCAAAGCCGGCGCGGCGATAAAGGGTCTCCAACACCGGCAGCGTGGGATAGAATTCCGTCTCCAAGTCGCGGAGCAGATGGACGTGCCCCTTGCGTCGCGCTTCTTCGATGCACGCTTGGCGCTCTTCTTCGCTGGCAAACACCGTGTCGGCAAAGACCACTTTTCCACCCGGGGCCAGGCGCGCAGCCATCTGCGTCAGCGCCGTTTCCTTCTCCTCGTCGGTCAAGTGATGAAAGGCGTAGGTGCTGACAAAGGCCGCAACCCGCTCATCGGAAAGGGGCAGGTGCAGGAAATCGCCGTCCCGCAGGTCGAGGTCGGGCAGCTTGCGCTTGGCCTGCTGGCGCATCTCCCGCGACGGCTCGACGCCGATCACGCGGTAGCCGCGCGCCAGCAGCTCGCGCGTGAGGTTCCCCGTGCCCACGCCGATTTCCACCACCACCGAACCGGGCGGCAGGGCCACCTCGTCGGCCACGCGGGCGAGAATGCGGGAGTACCCGGCAAACACTTCGGCGTATTCCCCTGTCGGATCGGTGACCGTTTCGTCATACGTGGCAGCCCATTGATCAAACCGTTCGTTGAACCGGGCCACGCTCATCGCTGTCCCTCCTAAAAACCGATAAAACCATCGGAATTAACCGTTTTAAACCGACGATTTAGCTTCATTGTACGCAAAACGGGCACCCTTCGACAACGGGAAAAACCGGCCGTCTTCTCATCGACGCTCTCATCCCGTCCGCAACGCCCACCCCTGGGGCACCGTTTTCCACGGCACAAGGCACGGACCCGTCCTTACGACGAGCGCGCCGCCGTTCCTTCACCCTGGGCCTCGTCAAGGTGGGCGACGTCGGCCACCGACAGCACCGTCCACACGCCCCCTTCCCAGCGCACGCGCGTGATGGCCGTGTTGCGATGCCGCGTGACGCCGGTGCCCAACCGGCCGCCGGTCATCCCATGCAGTGCGGCGTTCAAAAAGCCGCCATGGCTGACGACGAGCACCGTCTCGCCGTCGTGGCGCCGGGCAATGGCCTCCAGCACCGTCACCGCCCGATGCCGCAGCGCCTCAAACGTCTCCGCGCCGATCGCCGCAAGCCGCGGATCCTCGAGCGGAATCCCCTCCATCAGGCCGATCTCGGCCATCGTCTTCCCTTCCCACTCGCCGAGGCACCGTTCGCGCAGTTCGGGCAGGGCGATCACCGCCTTTCCTGCGACACGCGCCACCGCCTCCGCGGTTTCCCGGGCCCGCGCCAGGTCACTGCTGTAGACGGCGGCAAAGGGCACCGTTGCAAGCCGCCGGGCCAGCACCTCCGCCTGCCATTTTCCCAGGGGGCTGAGCGGCACGTCGCGATGGCCCTGGATGCGCCGCTCGCGGTTCCACAGCGTCTCCCCATGGCGAACGAGGTACAGCTCTGTCGCCATCCCATCTGTCACTCCCATCCGCGTTTGTTCTTTCTATTGTAGTCATAACCGGGGCGTTTTTGGGTACCTATTCGTTCGCGCCACACTCCGTGTCAACTCACATAAAAACCTAACCGAAGTGAAGCCGGTCACTCACGAGAAAATCT